>RFFY01000026.1 GCA_003697065.1 Actinomyces sp.
CGGGCGCGAAACAGGCGGGTGGGCAGGCGGGCCGCCCACACCGGCGAGCCGGCGGGGGCGGCGTCGAGCGCCTCGACGAGGGGCGCAGCCTCGTCGTGCATCGCCATGACGAACAGGAGGGAGGGGGCCACGGCGGGCGAGCCTAGCGTCGCCCGCTACGAACGTCTGTTCGTGGCAGGCGTCACGTCGGTGCCCGGCCACGGCGTGGGGGCCCTAGCCTCCGGTGGTCGTCCCCGACGTGGGGCCCGGGGCCCGGGTCGGCCCGCCGTGGGTCGTTGGACCCCGCCCCCTCAATTCCCGTGCGGGAGGAGACGTTCCCATGGACATGCGCTGGTCGTCAGCCGAAGGGGCGGGCCGCCGCCTCCATCGGTCCCTCGTCACCGTCGCCGCCCTCGTCGTCGTCGCCGTCGCCACCGCCGGCACGGCCTCCGCCGGCGGCACCGACGGCCGCCTCGAGGCCTTCGGTGACGTGGCGCCGCAGACCTTCTACGAACAACCGGTGGCGTGGATGGCCGCCGAGGGGATCACCACCGGCATCGAACCCGGCTGCTTCGGGCCCGACCTGCCCGTCACCCGGGCCCAGGTGGCGGCCTTCCTCTACCGCCTCGACGCGGCGACCGGACACAGCCCCGTCGTGCCCGCCTCGCTCCCCTTCGACGACGTCACGGCGAGCTGGGCCCGGGGTCCGGTGGCCTGGCTGGCCGCCGAACACATCACGACCGGGAAGGCCCCCGGGCGTTTCGATCCCGACGCCCCCGTCACCCGCGGCGAGTTCGCCGCCTTCTTGTGGCGCTACGCCCGCCATCTCGGTCTCGACGTCTCGACCGGTGGCGAACTCCCCTTCGACGACGTCGTCCGCACCTGGCAGATCGAGCCGGTCGCCTGGCTCGCCGAACACGGGATCACCACCGGCAAGGCCCCCGGGCGCTTCGATCCCGAGGCGCCCGTGACCCGCGGCGAGGCGGCGACCTTCCTGTGGCGCTTCGTCGGCCGTCCCGCCGCCGCCTCGGCCGCCGGCGACCCCGGGTCGTGTCTGCGGCCCCTGCGCGAGACCCTCGTCACCTTCGGCCTCACCCCCACCGAGGCGGCGTGCGTGGCTCCCCACCTGGCGGGCTTCGACCCCGACGAGCTCCTCGCCGTCATCGAGCACCGCCAGGTACCCAGCGCCGAGGTCCTCGACGCTTTGGCCGCCGCCTCGACCTGCCTGTCGGTCGAACGCATCCATCAGCTCGTCGAGATCTTCTTCTGATCCGATCCCGCCTGGCGGGCGCTACAGACCCAGGTGGGCGGCCACCCGCCGCCGGTGCCAGCGGGCATCACCCCAGTCGGCGGCCAGCGTCCAACCCCGTTCGAGCCACAGGTGCAGGTCGTACTCGGCGGTGTAGCCGATCGCCCCGTGGCACTGGAGCGCCATCCGACAGGCGAGATCGACGGCGTCGGAAGCCGCCGCCTTGGCGGCCGACACGTCGCGCCCCGCCTCGGGATCGCGGTGCGCCACCGACCAGGCGGCCCGGTACACGAGGGGGGCGGCGAACTCGATGCCGAGGCGCACGTCGGCGAGATGGTGCTTGACGGCCTGGTAGGAGCCGACCGGCTTGCCGAACTGGCGGCGCTCGCTCACGTAGGCGACCGTGTCGTCGAGGAGGCGGCGCGCCACCCCCACCGCCTGGGCCGCGGCCGCCAGCACCCCCCGCTCGGCGGCCCGTGACGGGTCGGCCCCCCGGAGCGCCACTCCCGCGCCCGGATCGACGGCGACCGCCCCCAGGTGGCGCCCGGGATCGAGGGAGGGTTCGGGCACGGGGGCCGCCTCCTCGGCGGCGACGAGCACGAGGACGCCGTCGACGTCGAGGACGAGGTGGTCGGCCACCGTGGCGTGGGCCACGAAACGCCCGGCGGGCGGCACCCGGGCGGTCAGGGTCACCCGACCGGCCACGGCCCCGGTCACCAGGTCGGCCAGCTCGGCCACGTCGCCGGAGGTCACGGCGGCGGCCACCGCCGGGAGCGCCACCACGGCGTGCTCGGCCAGCGGCTCGCCGCAAGCGGCGTAGCCCGCCTCCTCGAGCACCCCCACCACGTCGATCTCGTCGGCGCCGAGGCCCCCGAGTTCCTCGGGTACGAGAGCTCCGAGGACCCCCATCTCGGCCAGGGCCTCCCAGAGGCCGGGCACCCGGCCGGTGCCGTCCTCGCGGGCGGCGCGTACGGCGGCAGGGGGGCGGCGGTCGGCGAGCAGGTCGCGGACCGCGGCCCGGAACATCTCCTGGGTCTCGGTGAAGGCGGCGTGCACGGTGCGCTCCGGAGGTCAGCGGCGGGGCAGGCCGAGGACACGCTCGGCCACGATGTTGCGTTGGATCTCGTTGGTCCCGGCGTAGATGGGGCCCGACAGGGCGAACACGTAGCCGTCGAGCCAGGCCCCGTCGGCCTCGGCGTGGGGCGCTCCCGCAACCAGCTCGGCCCGGTCGCCGAGGATGCGCAGGGCCGTGGCGTGGAGCTCGAGGTCGAGCTCGCTCCACCAGATCTTCATGAGGCTGGCCTCGGGCCCGAGCCCGCCCCCGTCGGCCAGACGGGCCGCCGTCATGTAGGTCTGCCACCGGTAGGCCTCAGCGGCGATCCAGGCCCGGGCCACCTCCTCGGCCAGGGAGGGGTCGAGATCGTCGGCACGGCCCCGGGCCAGCTCGACGAGGCGGGCGGCGGCGGCGAGAAAGCGCCCGGGACTGCGCAGGTTGAGGCCCCGCTCGGAACCGGCCGTCGCCATGGCGACCCGCCACCCGTCGCCCTCGTCGCCGAGACGGTTGGCGACCGGCACCCGGCACTCGTCGAAGAAGAGCTCGGCGAAGCCGGGCTGTCCGTCGAGACGGCGGACGGGCCGCCGCTCGAGGCCGGGGGCGTCACCGGGGACGAGGAGGTAGGACAGGCCGGCGTGGCGTTCGGCGTCGGGGTCGGTGCGGACCAGGCAGAAGATCCAGTCCGCCCACGCCCCGCGCGAGCACCAGGTCTTCTGACCGGTGATCACGTAATGGTCGCCGTCGCGCACCGCCCGCGTCGAGATGTTGGCGAGATCGCTGCCCGCCTCGGGTTCGGACCAGCCCTGGGCCCAGATCTCGTCGCCGGCGGCCATGGGCGGCAGGAAGCGGTCCTGTTGTTCGGGGGTACCGAAGGCGAAGATGGTGGGGGCCAGCAGGGAGATCCCGTTGGCGCTGACCCGACCAGGAGCGCCCGACGCCCAGTACTCCTCTTCGAAGACGAGCCACTCCACCAGATCGGCGTCACGGCCCCCGTAGCGCTCGGGCCACGCCACCACCGACCAGCGGTCGGCGTGGAGTCGGCGCTCCCACTCGCGGTGCTGCTCGAAACCCTCGGGGGTGTCCATGGGGGCCAGGGGTCGGGCCGGGACGTTGGCGGCGAGCCAGTCCCGGATCTCGGCCCGGAAGGCCCGGTGGCGGGGTGAGAAGTCGAGATCCATGAGCGTCGGGTCAGGCGAAATCGGCGTGACGGAGCCCGTCGGGGTCGATGACCTCGGTGATGAGGCGTCGCTCCTCGTCGGTGGGGGCACGGCTGGTGGGGACCTCGTCGGGGACGACCAGGTCGAAGGGGGTGGCGGCGAGGATCTCGTCGAGGGTGACCCCCGGGTGGATGCTGCGCAGGCGCATCACCCGCTCGGGGGTCTCGAAGTCGTAGACCCCGAGCTCGGTGACGACGCGGCGGATCTCGTGGAAGCGGGCCGAGCGGGGATCGAGGGCGGCCATGCGGTCGTAGCCGGGCCCCGACACGACGTCGACGCGTTCGACGAAGGCCCGCTGCTGGCGGGGCACCCAGTAGCTCGTGGGATGGTTGATGACGTTGCCCGGCGCGCCCCGCAGGCCGAGGAGCTGGGCGCGGGGGCGCCGCCAGTCCCCGATGGCGGCGATGTTCTGGTTGCCGTGGCGGTCGATCTGGCTCGCCCCCATGATCACGTGACGCTTGCCGTTCCACGTGGTGTCGAACACCGAGCGGAAGGGCATGTAGCCCTCGACGACGGCGTCCCCGAGGGGCCGCCCCACGGGCCGGGTGTCGGCCACGAGATGGGCGATGGTGTCGGTGAGCAGCAGATCGGGTTCGAAGCTGGCGCGGGCGAGGCGACCGGCGATGACGGGAACGGTTCCGATGGGATGGCAGAGGATCTCGCCGTCGCCCCGGAAGGCCTCGGCGAGCGCCACGATGCAGACCTCGTCGCGGGGGGCGGTCGCGTCAGTCATCGTCGTGCCTCCCGGCGGGCGGCGAGAGCGGCCCGGTACTCGTCGTGGCCGTCGAGATCGATCCAGTCGCGGCGGAACGCCGCCCACGCCTCGGGGTCGCGAGCGGTGCGGGCGTACTCGCGCTGGAACTGCTCGTCGCGCCCGTAGTCGGGCGGGCATTCGGTGAAGTGGGCACCCTCGGGCGCCTCGACGACCCCGTGCACGTGGAGGCGGGGGATGCGCAGGGTGTGCACCGGCCCCTCGGCGAGGAGATCGGCGGTGTCGACGATGCGCTCGACGGACATGTAGGTGCGCCGGGCGGCCATGGCGAACAGGTCGTCGAAGTACAGGTCGGGCCCGAGGAACTGGCCGTTGCCGCGGGCGTCACCCCGGTTCATGTGGATCAGGGCGGCGTCGAGTTCGAGGGCGGGCATGGCCACCAGTTCCTCGCCGTCGTCGTAGGGGGACCGCACGGTGCGCAGATCGGGGTTCATGGTGAGCATGTCGGAGCCGAGACCGACCCGGGTCGGGTAGAAGGGCAGGCGGTGGGCGGCCGCCAGCAGGCCCAGGTAGAAGGCGCCCTCGTCGAGTTCGGCGAACTCGACGGCACCGTTCTGGCGGGCCTGGCGGAAGTGGGGCTCGAGGGGGATCGAATCGAGGGAGACGAAGCCGTAGGTCACCCGCCTGACCTTGCCCAGAGCGCACAGGATGCCCACGTCGGGTCCGCCGTAGGTGACGAGATGCAGGTCGGTGAGGGGGGAGCGGGCGATGGCGCGCACGAGGGACATGGGCTTACGCCGCGAGCCCCATCCCCCGATGCCGAGCGTCATGCCGTCGGCGAGCTCGGCCACGACCTCGTCTTCGCTCATGCGCTTGTCGCCCACGTGTGACGCGCCTCCGGACCTCGTTCCTGACGATGTGTCAGATCGCCGCCGACGGTAGGCGACGGGGTCGGGGCCCGCCACCCGGGCGGCTACGGGCGGCGGCCGGCCAGGCGTTAGTGTCACCCCGCACCGCGAGACCGGCGACCCCCAAGCGACGGGAGGCAGCGTGAGGCCCGACCCCCTCGATCTCAGTGGCCGCACCGTCATCGTCACGGGCGGTACCCGTGGCCTGGGCCGGGCCATGGCTGTGCGCTTCTGCGAGGCGGGCGCCGATGTCGTGGTGTGCGCCCGGCGACCTCCCGACGAACCCGTGGCCGCCGGCGGGCGCACGGCCCGCTTCGTCGCCGCGGACGTGCGCGAACCCGACCAGGTGGCCCGGGTCGTCGACGAGGCAGTGGCGGCCACCGGCCGTCTCGACGTGCTCGTCAACAACGCGGGCGGCGCCCCCCCGGTCGCCACCGCCGACGCCTCCCCCCGCTTCAACGAGAAGATCATCGCCTTGAACCTCCTCGCCCCCCTCACCTTCGCCCAGGCGGCCCGTCCCCACCTGGCCGCCACCGGCGACGGGGTCATCATCAACATCGGGTCGGTCTCGGGGGAGCGGCCCAACCCCCTCGGAGCCGCCTACGGGGCGGCCAAGGCGGGACTGGTCAACCTGACGGCCACCCTCGCCCACGAATGGGGTCCCGAGATCCGGGTCCTGTGCGCCGTGGTCGGCCTCGTCGACACCGAGGAGGCCCGCCTCTTCTACGGCGAGAGCGGCAGCGAGGCGGTGGCCGCCACCTTGGGCCTGGGTCGCCTGGGCACCCCCGAGGAGATCGCCGACGCCGTGTTCGTGTTGGCCACTCCGCTCACCCGCTGGATGTCGGGGGCCGCCGTCCCCGTCCACGGGGGCGGCGAGATGCCGGCCTACCTGGTGGCGGCCCGCCACGCCGCCGACGACGAGCGGTGACCGCCCAGCGGGGGGCGACCCGTTCGACGTGGGCCTCGGCCGGGCGGGGGGCGACCCGACCGACGTGGGCCTCGGCCGCGGCCGCGGCGACCGCCGCCGCCGTGATCCTCGCCGCCTGCTCGGGCGACGGCGGTGACACGACCGCGGCCCCGGCACCCACCGGGGAGACGGCCCGCTGGGTCGTCGACACCGTCGACGCCCCACCCGGCGACCGCCTCCTGGTGGTGACGGACCCGGTCTCGGGAACCGACCGGGGGTGGTCGGTCGAGCTCGAGGGCGGGGTCTGGACCAGCGACGATCTGGCGACCTGGTCGGCGGTCGACGGGGAGTTCCCCGACCCGCCCTGGTCGGCGGTCGGGGCCGGCACCGACGCCGTCTACGTCGTCGTCCGTACCCCGACCGGCCTGGGCCTGAGCGTGATCGGGCTCGACGGCACCCGTCGCGACATCGACCTGGCGGTGCCGGCACCCGAGGGGTTCACGGTGACCGCCGACGCCGTCGAGGTCGCCGTCGGCGCCGACGGCGCCGCCCTCGTGGTGGCCTCCCTGCGTCCGGCCCGCATCGGCGCCGCGGCGGCCGGTCCCGCGCCGGAGCCGGTCACCCCGAGCACCGTCGCCCCGCCGACCTATCCCACCC
>RFFY01000253.1 GCA_003697065.1 Actinomyces sp.
AACGGATGGGGGATGCCCTACGCCCTGGTGGGGATGGGCGCCGAACAGATCGTGCTGCGCAAGATCGACGGCGCCGAGATCCTGCGACGGGTCGACGAGCACGGGGTCACCCTCATGTGCGGCGCCCCCGCCGTCGTCGCCGCCATCCTCGACGCTGCCGCCACCTGGGACGGCCCCATCCCGGGCGCCGGCCGCACCCGCATCGTGGTGGCCGGGGCGCCGCCGCCCACCCGCACGATCGAGAGGGTCGAGACCGAGCTGGGGTGGGAGTTCATCCAGATCTACGGGCTGACCGAGACCGCCCCCCTGCTCACCATGAGCCGGTCCCGCGCCGAGTGGGACGAGCTCACCCCCGCCGAGCGGGCCCGGCGCCTGGGACGGGCGGGTGCCCCGGCCCTGGGGGTCCGGATGCGGGTCGACGAGCGCGGCGAGATCCTCGCTCGCACCAACCACGTCATGGAGGGCTACTGGGAGCAGCCCGACGCCACCGCCGACGCCATCGTCGACGGCTGGTTTCACACCGGCGACGGGGGCTACCTCGACGACGATGGCTACGTCGCCATCACCGACCGCAAGAAGGACGTCATCATCACCGGAGGCGAGAACGTGTCGTCGATCGAGGTCGAGGACACCTTGTTCTCGCACCCGGCGGTCGCCGAGGTGGCCGTCATCGGGGTGCCCGACGACAAGTGGGGCGAGACGGTCAAGGCCCTGGTGGTGCTCGCCCCGGGGGCCGAGGCCAGCGAGCAGGAGCTCATCGACCACTGTCGTGAACGCATCGCCCACTACAAGTGCCCGACCTCGGTCGAGTTCCGCGACGAGCTGGCCCGGACCGCGACGGGCAAGCTCCAGAAGTTCAAGCTCCGTGCCCCCTACTGGGAGGGCCACGAGCGCCAGGTGAACTGACCTGCACCGTGTGGCTCCCCGACGCCTGACCGGGGTCGCCCGGGGAGCCGGGATCGCGGATCAGTGGCGCTGGGGGCCGCGGATCAGGCGTCCGGGCACCGCGCCGGTGGGTTCGTCGTCGCCGACCGTCACCTCCCCCGCGCACACGGTGGCGCGGTACCCCGAAGCCCGCTGCACGTAGCGACGGGCGCCGGTGGGCAGATCGTGGGCGAGGCGTGGTCGCTCGACGCTCAGGGCCTCGAGGTCGATCACGTTCAGGTCGGCCCTCAGGCCCGGCGCCACCAGACCCCGGTCGTCGAGCCCGTACAGCTCGGCGGTCTGGCGGGTCTGGCGGTGCACCACCCACTCGAGGTCGAGGCGCGGGCCCCGCTGCCGGTCCCGGGCCCAGTACTGGAGCATGAAGGTGGGCATCCCCCCGTCGGCGATCGCCCCGCAGTGGGCGCCGGCGTCGGCCAGCCCCATGCGGGTGCAGGGATGGCGGTGGAGCTCCCAGAGGTGGTCGAGGTCGTGGTTGGCGTAGTTGAAGAGGGGGAAGTACAGCAGGCCGCGGCCCTCGTGGGCGCACAGGTGGTCGTAGGCGAGCTCGGCGGGGGAGCGGCCCTCGCGGGCGGCGCGGGCGGCCAGGGAGTCGGCGGGGTCGGGCTCGTAGTCGGCCTCGTCGTCGAAGACCCACAGCTTCTCCCAGGTGCGGGTGACGAAGTGCTGGAAGCGGCTGACGGGGTCGGGCTCCTCGGTGACGAGGCGGCGGCGCACGTCGGGGTCGGCGAGGCGGGCCCGCCTCTCGGCCTCGGGGAGACGGGTGATCTCCCGCCAGGTCGGGCAGGCCACGAAGGGATGCACCGTCGCCTCCCAGCACTGGAGGATCCCCACCGGTCGACCGGCGACCTGGGCGAGGACGCGGAGCCCGTCGCGGGCCGCTTCCTCGCAGAGGGCCAGGTCGGTGCGCCACAGGTCGGGGGCGACGTCGGGCTGGTTCAGGTTGAACACCACCGGCCCGCCGGTGACCGCCGCCACCTGCCTCAGCCAGGCGAACGAGGCCGGTACCTCGGGGTGGTGGATGGCGCACTGGAAGACCCCGTGCCCGGCGGCGGCGATGGCCCCGGCCAGGGCGAGCAGCTCGCTGGCGTCGGCGGTCGTCCCGGGGACGAGCTCGCCGTCGATCGAACGGTGCAGGGGGGTGCGCGAGGTCGACACGCCGAGGGCGCCCGCCTCGAGGGCCCGACGGGCGTGGGCCGCCATGGCGGCGATGTCGTCGGCGTCGGCGGGCCCGGTGGCCCGGTCACCCATCACGTAGGCGCGCAGGGCCCCGTGGGGCAGCTGGGTGCCGACGTCGAGCATCCAGCGGCGCCGCTCGAGGGCGTCGAGGTACTCCTCGAAGGTCTCCCACTCCCAGCTGATGCCCTCGTGCATGGCCGCACCGGGAATGTCCTCGACCCCCTCCATCAGCTCGATGAGGCGTTGGTGGTCGGTGGGACGGACGGGGGCGAACCCCACCCCGCAGTTGCCCATCACCACCGTGGTGACCCCGTGCCAGCTCGAGGGTGTCAACTCCGGATCCCAGGTGACCTGGGCGTCGTAGTGGGTGTGGACGTCGACGAAACCGGGGGTGACGACGGCGCCCTCGGCCTCGATCACGCGGCGGGCGCGGCCCAGGTCGCGGTCACCGGGGTCGGTCACCGCCGTGATCCGGTCGCCGTCGACGGCGACGTCGGCGTGGCGGGCCGGGGCGCCCGAGCCGTCGACCAGCAGTCCCCCGCGGATGATCAGATCGTGCACGTCTCCTCCCCCGGTGGCGTGTCGGGCAGGCTAGGCGGCGCGTCCGGCCGGTGTCCGGTTCCCGCCGCGGACCCAGGATCCATCGGCGTCGGCCCCGCCCGCTACCGTGCCGACCCATGAGGGTCGACGAGTTGGAGACGCGGGCCCGGGAGGTCTGTCTCGCCTTTCCCGAGGCCATCGAGAAGACCACCTGGGGCCACCCGACCTTCCGGGTGCGCGACCGGATCTTCGCCTCCTTCGCCGTCGACGAGGAGTCCGGCCGGGCGACGATGACGATGAAGGCACCGCCGGGCGAACAGGAGGTGCTGCTCGCCGTCGGGCACCCCTTCTTCCTGCCCCGCTACGTGGGCTCGAAGGGGTGGATCGGTGTCGTCGTCGACAGCGGAACCGACTGGAGCGAGATCGCCGAGCTCGTCGAGGAGTCCTACCG
>RFFY01000254.1 GCA_003697065.1 Actinomyces sp.
GCCGAACCGAGGAGGCCGCATGACCCCCCGACCCACGCCCCAGCGTCTGCGCCGGCTGGTGCACAGCGTCGACCGGCGCCTCGCCCAGCTCGCCACCGACCGTCAGCGCCTCGAGCGCGTCATCGAGACCCTCGCCGCCTGGCACCGCCACGGCTTCCCGGGCGGGACCCTCGGCGCCGGGCGCATCGACTCCGGCGACCCCACCGCGGCCGCAGCTTTGCGCCACGACCCCATCGACGCCCTGCCCGATGCCTTGGCCGACGGGCTCGAGAAGCTCATCGCTGGTGCCGATGCCGTCAGCCTCGTCGTCGCTCAGGTCCCCACCGGCCGGCCCCGCTGCGACGAATGCGGGCGCGAGGTGCGCGGCGACCGCATCGACCGGCTGCGCCGGTGCTCGACCTGCGCGGACGACACCCGGCGCTGCCCGGCGTGTCGGGACCGGCACCGGCGCTCGAGCCACCCGTCCGCCGCCTGAGGGGGTGGGGAAGGTGGGGAAGACGCGTCTGCCCAGTGAAATCAACGAAGTGGTCTTGACGCGTCGAACTACACGGATGTAGTTTGGCTACAGTGACGGCGGACTGTGAACCTGGTTTCAGTTGACGGGGAGGGGCGATGGCCGGAAAGCCCTGGCACACCGGCCCGTTCCGGGCCTCAGCCGCAGCGGTGCGCCAGTACGCCGTGACCCATCCCGCCACACGCTGCTGGCGCTGCGGCCTGACGATCGGCGAGGTGCGCAGGCACAACCCCGACGCTCACTGGACCGCCGGTCATCTTGTCGACGGCCAGGTCGGGGGGCCACTGGCGCCCGAATGCAGCGTCTGCAACTACTCGGCGGGCGGGCGCCTGGGCCGGGCCCGCCAGCTGAAGCAGCGGGTGAAGGGGCGGACCAAGCTCGAGTGGTGACCGGGGCACACCCCCGGATGCCTTGATTTTTAAGGGCTGAGGGGGTCCCGCCAGAACCCGCCGCCCCTCGATTTCTCTCCCCGGGAGGCTGGCGCGAGTAGCCGGAGGTGGTGCCGTGAGGTGCGGACAGTGCGGCACCGAGTTCATCCCGAGGGGCCGGCACCAGAAGTGGTGCACGCCGCAGTGCCGTGAGGCGAACCGCCGGGACCGCAAGGCCGGCAAGAAGGTCGAGCCGGTGCCGTTGCGCCCGGTCGACGGCGAAGCCATCTCGGCTCCGCGGGTGATCGACGCGGTGCGCGCCGAGCTCGAGGCCGGTGGTCGTCAGGACACGCCGGCGGGTCGTGCGGCGCTGGCGTTGGCGGCGGCGATCGACCTGGGCGGCCAGTCGGGTTCGTCGCTGGCGGCGATGGTCCGGGAGCTGCGCACGACGATGGCCGAGGCGATGCTGGGCGCCGAGATCGCGGGTGACCCGATCGATGAGCTGAAGGCCCGGCGTGAGGCGAGGCTGCGCGGGGCATGACGACGGCGACGTTGGTGGAGCCCGAGCACCTGTGGGTGCCGGAGCACACCTCGACGGCGGCGGATGAGGCGATCGGGCTGGCGGAGTCGTGCGGGTTCGAGCTCGACCCGGAGCAGCGCCTGGCGTTGGAGGCGATCCTCGCCGAGCGGCCCGACGGGCGCTGGGCGGGGTTCGAGGCGGCGTTGATCGCAGCCCGCCAGAACCTCAAGACGTTCCTGTTCGAGATCATCGTGTTGGCGGACCTGTTCGTGTGGGACGCCGAGCTGGTCGTGTGGACGGCGCACGAGTTCGCCACGACGATGGAGGCATTCCGCGACCTGCAGCGGATCATCGAGGCGAACGCCCACCTGTCGCGGCGCGTGAAGCGTGTGCTGAACGCCAACGGCGAGGAGGCGATCGAGCTGCACGGCGGGGGCCGGATCCGTTTCCGGGCCCGCACGAAGTCCGGCGGCCGTGGCCTGACCGGTGACCGCTTGGTCCTCGACGAGGCGTTCGCTCTGCAGCCGTCGCATGTCGGCTCGCTGATGCCGGCGATGTCGGCGCGCTCGGTGTCGGGCAACCCGCAGATCCTCTACGGCTCGTCGGCCGGGCAGCTGCAGTCGTCGGTCCTGCGTGCGCTGCGGGAC
>RFFY01000255.1 GCA_003697065.1 Actinomyces sp.
CTGGTGGGCGAGCTCGGCGACCTGTTCGCCCGGCTGGCTCTCACCGTCGTGTTCGTCACCCACGATCACGACGAGGCCTTCGCCGTGGCCGACCGCCTGGCCGTGATGGTCGACGGGCGCCTGGTCCGGATCGGTCCGCCCGAGGAGGTGTGGCGTTCACCGGGTGACGAGACCGTGGCGCGCTTTCTCGGACACCGGAACCTGGTCGAGGTCGGTCCCGACGGGTCCCTGCCCTGGGGTGGCCGCCTCGACCCGCAGGGGTGGGCGGGCCGTCTGGTGGTCGTGCCCGAGGACGCGGTCGAGGTGACCGGCGCCGACGATCCGCGGACCGGGTTCCGGGCCCGGGTTCTGGGTGTGCGTTTCGCCGGGGGACGCCGGCGCGTCCGGCTGGGATCGCCCGGGCCGGGCGGGTGGGAGCTCACGGCGGTCACGGTGACGGCTCCGCCCGTGGGCGCCGCCGTCGGGGTGCGCGTCGACGCCACCCGCCTGGTGGCGGTGACGCGCCGGGGAGACCCTCAAGCGTCGAGCACCCGGTGACGGCGACCCGTCGGGGAGACGCTCAGGCGTCGAGGACCCGGTGACGGGCGTCTTCGGGGGTGACCACGGGGGGTTCGGTCGACCAGGGGAAGTTGATCCAGCGGTCGGTGCGCTTCCACACGTACTCGCACTTGACGAGGGAGTGGGGCTTTTCGTACAGGACCGCCGAGCGCACCTCGGCCACCTTGTCGATGCAGAAGTCGTGCACCAGCTTCAGGGTGTGGCCCGTGTCGGCGACGTCGTCGGCGATCAGGACCCGGGCCTCGTCCATGTCGACGAAGTCGACGTAGGGGGGCAGCATGACCGGCACGTCGAGGCGCTCGTCGACCCCGGTGTAGTACTCGACGTTCATGACGTAGATGTTCTTCACCGACAGGGCGTAGCCCAGGGAGGCGGCGGTGAAGAGGCCGCCACGGGCGATGGCCAGGATGAGTTCGGGCCGGTAGCCCGAGTCGGCGACCATCCGGGCCAGCTCGCGTACGGCGGTGCCGTAGCCGGCCCAGTCGAGGATCTCACGGGGAGCCGTGTCGGTGTTCGTCACGTCGGCCTCGGTGTCGGTGGGTGGGGAGCGCGAACCTACACGCCGCGTCCGTCGCCGGGGGCACCGGGCCCGCCGATGCGGCGAGCGGGGCCGGCCCGGCGGGGTCGAGCGGTCACCAGGTGGTGGCGATGTACTGGGTCTCGCAGAACTCGAGCACACCCTCGTGGGCACCCTCGCGGCCGAGTCCCGACTGCTTCATCCCCCCGAAGGGGGCGGCGGGATCGGAGGCGACGCCCCGGTTGAGCCCGATCATGCCCGCCTCGATGCGTTCGGCCACGGCCAGCCCCCGGCCCAGGTCACCGGTGAAGACGTAGCCCATGAGACCGGCCTCGGTGTCGTTGGCGGCGGCGATGACGGCCTCGGTGTCGGTGAAGGGGATCAGGGGGGCGACGGGACCGAAGATCTCGTGGCGGGTGATGTCGGCGTCGGCAGCGACGCCCTCGAGCACGGTCGGGGCGAAGAAGTGGCCGGGGCGGTCGAGGCGGCTGCCACCGGTGAGGGGCCGGGCGCCACCGGCCACGGCCGAGGCGACCAGCTCGTCGACCTTGGTCACGGCCGCCTCGTTGATCAGGGGACCGCACTGCACGCCCTCGTCGAAGCCCGAGCCCACCCGCAGGGAGGCCATGGCCTCGGCCAGACGGGCGCCGAAGTCCTCGAGGACCGGTTCTTCGACGAAGAAGCGGTTGGCCGCCGTGCAGGTCTGGGCCGAGTGGCGCATCTTGGCCACCATGGCGCCCTCGACGGCGGCGTCGAGGTCGGCGTCGGCGAACACGATGAAGGGCGCGTTGCCGCCGAGCTCCATGGCGCACTTGAGGACCCGGTCGGCCGCCCGGCGCAGCAGGAGGCGCCCGGTGGCGGTCGACCCGGTGAACGAGAGCATCCGCACGGGCGTGCGGTCCACGGCGGCGTCGACCACGGGTCCGGCGTTGCTGGTGGGCACGAGGTTCACGACCCCGTCGGGGACCCCGGCCTCGGCCAGCAGTTCGGCCACCCGCAGGGCGGTGAGGGGGGTGTCGGGGGCGGGCTTGACGACGGCGGCGCAGCCGGCGGCCAGAGCGGGGGCGAGCTTGCGGGTGATCATGGCCGCCGGGAAGTTCCACGGGGTGACCATCACCACGACCCCGACGGGGGGATGGTGCACGATCATGCGGTTGGCACCCGAGGGGCTGACACCGATGGTGCCGAGGATCCGGACCGCCTCCTCGGCGTTCCACCGGAAGAACTCGGCGGCGTAGGCGACCTCGCCCCGGGCGTCGGCCAGGGTCTTGCCGTTCTCGCGGACGATGAGCTCGGCGAGTTCGTCGGTGTGGTCGACGAGGATCTGCCAGCAGGCCCGGAGGATCTCCGAGCGGGTGCGGGGGGCGGTGGCGGCCCATCGGGGCTGGGCCTCGGCGGCGGCGTCGACGGCGGCGACGGCGTCGGCGGGGGTGGCGTCGGCGACCTCGGCGACGAGTTCGCCGGTGGCGGGATCGGTGACGCCGAAGGTGGCGCCACCGTCGGCGTCGACCCAGCGGCCGCCGATGAACAGTTGGGTGCGCATCACGTCCTCCTCGTCATGAGGGTTCGTCGGGGTGAAGAGAGGTCGGTGCGGTGCGGGTGGCACCGACACCGACGTCGAAGGGACCCGTGGCCAGGGCCCCGCCGTCGAGACGGAAGCGGGTGGCGGTGGCGAAGGCGCCGGCGTCGCTCACGAGGAGGTGGGCGAGGGCGGCCACGTGGTCGGGGTCGCCGGGCCCGTCGACCAGGCCCACGGGCACGCCGGCGGCCTCGACGGCGGCGATGGTCGCCGCCGCCATCTCGGTGCGGATCAGGCCGGGATCGATCTGGTTCACGCGGATGCCGTCGTCGGTCCACTCCTTGGCCACGGCCACCACGGCGGCGCCGAGACCGGCCTTGGCCGCCCCGTAGACGGCGGCCCCGGCCGAGGGGCGGTCGGCGTCGACCGAGCCGATGGTGACCGCGGCCCCCCGGGTGCGGGCGAGGTGGGGTCGGGCCCGCTGGAGCAGGCGCAGGGGTGCCCACAGGTCGAGGGCGACGACGGCGTCGAAGGCCGGGCGATCGAGGGTGGCGAGGGGGAGGTGGGGGGCGATGCCGGCGGCGGCGACCAGGGCGTCGAGCCGGCCGGTGCGGGCGACGACGGTGTCGACGAGGCCGTCGAGGGTGTCGGGGTCGGTGAGGTCGGCGGGCACGACGAGGGCCCGTCCCCCGGCCCCGGTGATGGCGGCGGCCACCGCCTCGAGGCGTCCGATCCGGCGGGCCACGAGGGCGACGGTGGCACCGGCGGCGGCGAGACGACGGGCGATGGCGGCACCGATGCCCGACGAGGCCCCCGTCACCAGGGCGGCCCGACCCGTCAGGTCGAGGTCGGTGCCGGCGAAGGGGTGGGCGCCGGGGGCCGTCATGGCGACCAGCGCAGATGCAGGCTCCGGGGGCCCCGGAACTCGAAGCCGTGGAGCTCGACGGGTCCGGCGGTGGGGTCGAGGGCGAGGTCCCGGTCGCCGAGGCGGTCGAAGAGGCGCCGGCAGGCGACCCGGATCTCCTGGCGGCCCAGCCACTCGCCGATGCAGCGGTGGGCGCCGAGGGCGAAGGCGGCGTGGGGTCCCTCGCGGCGGTCGGGGTCGACGAGCTCGGGCCGGTGCCAGTGGCTCTCGTCGAGGTCGATCGAGCGCAGGACCCCGGCGACGAGGGCGCCGGCGGGGAGGTCGACCCCGGCCAGGGTGACGGGGCGGGTCGTCTGGCGGGTCACGGTGCCGACGGGGGAGTGGCGGCGCAGGACCTCCTCGATGAGGTGGCGCCAGCGGCGGTGGTCCTCGTCGAGCCCGGCGGCGAGCTCGGGTCGGTCGAGCAGGGTCCACACCACCAACCCGATGCCGTCGGCGGGCTCGTTGATGCCACCGGAGATCATGAGCCGGACGTTGGCGATGATCTCGGCGCGTGAGGCGCCGGCTGCCAGGTAGGCGGACAGGGCCGAGTCGTCGGGTCGGCGTTCGAGCTCGTCGAGGCGGCGGGCCAGGACCTCGCCCAGCTCGTCGCGGGCGGCGTCGCCGAGGCGGGTGCGTTCGGGGTCGTCGGTGAAGTTGGCGATGTCGGCGCACAGGCCCTCGCACCAGTGCCACACCCGCTCGGGCGGCTCGTCGAGCCCGAGCACCAGGGACAGGGCCGCGGCGGAGAAGGGGCGGGCGTAGGCGTCGACGAGCTCGACGGCACCCTCGTCGACGAAGGTGTCGATGAGGTCGTCGGCGAGAACGGGCAGCTCCTCGGCCACGACGGTGCCGGCCCGCCCTCCGGCGGTCAGGGGCGGTCCGAAGATCTCCCGTAGGCGGGTGTGGGCCGGCGGATCGCAGGTGAGCATGTTGGGGCCCAGGGCCCGGCGGAGCCAGGAGGGTTCGGTGGCGGCGGTG
The DNA here is from genome assembly GCA_003697065.1 of Actinomyces sp. Lineage (GTDB taxonomy): Bacteria > Actinomycetota > Acidimicrobiia > Acidimicrobiales > Aldehydirespiratoraceae > J010. Next base: position 4,480 of record RFFY01000255.1, read on the forward strand.
AAGTCCTCGGGATGGGCCTCGATGTGGGCGACGTCGTCCCAGCGGGTGACGAGCCACAGGCCCAACTCGGGGACGTGACACACCGGCGCCGTGGCCCGCAGTTCGGCCAGGACGGGTTCGGGGTCGGCCTCGAAGGCCTCGGGGTCGAGGTGGCGGACGGGCGGCCGGGTCACGGGTCGGGCCGGGTCACAGGTAGGGAAGGTATTCGCGGAGTTCCCAGTCGGTGACGGCGCGTTCGAAGCGGTCCCACTCGGCCCGCTTGATGGCGACGAAGTTGGCCACCAGGTCGGCACCGACCGCCTCCACGAGTGCGGTGTCGGCCTCGAGATCGTCGAGGGCGGCGGCCAGGTTGTGGGCGCAGTGCTGGTCGGTGTTGGCCTCCTCGAGACCGTCGCCGGTCTCCGGGGGCGGACACTCGAGGTGCTCGACGACCCCGAGACGGGCGGCCTGCAGAACGGTGGCGGCAGCGACGTGGACGTTGGCGCCGCCGTCGGAGAGGCGGTTCTCGATGCGGGTCCCGGCGCCGCGCACGGGCGGCACCCGGTTGGCCGTGCACCGGTGGTCGTGGCCCCAGTTGGCCCAGTAGCCCGAGAGCTCGCCGGGCCGCAGGCGCTTGTAGGCGTTGACCGTCGGGGCGCACAGGGCGGTCATCCCCCGGTGGTGGGCGCACAGGCCGGCCAGGGCGCCGCGGGCCACGGCCGACAGGCCGTCGGGATCGTCGGGATCGGACAAGACGTTCTCGCCCGCCTCGTCGACCAGGGAGAAGTTCACGTGGATGCCGCTGCCGCCCCGGTCGGCGAAGGGTCGGCCGAGGAAGGTGAGGTGGAGCCCGTGACGGTGGGCGACCTCCCGCGCCAGGACGCGGAACAAGAAGGCGTCGTCGACGGCGCGGAGGGCGTCGCCGTACTCGAGGGTGAGCTCGAACTGGGGCGCGAAGTACTCGGAGTTGATGGACTCCACCCGGATGTTGCACGCCTCGGCCTGACGCATGATCTCGTCCATGAGGCCGATGGGGTCGGCGGTCGAACCGGTGGAGTACACGTAGGCGTGGGGTGTGTCCCACGGCTTCCAGCCGCCCTGTCCGTCGGGTTCGGTGACGTAGGCCTCGAACTCGATGCCCACCTGGGGGCGGTAACCCAGCTCGGCCCAGTCGGCGATCGCCTTCTTCAGGGCGAGGCGGGGGGCGACGGGGTAGGGCTCGCCGCCGAAGAGGAGGTCGGCGACGACGACCCCGGTGTGGGCCTCCCAGCCGGGGCGGATGTCGGCGGTGTCGAAGTGGGTCTCGAGGTCGGGGAATCCCTCGAGCATGTAGCTGCCGGGAGCGGGGACCATGTCCTTGTCGAAGCCGAGGGCGAAGGTCGACACACAGTGGTTCGTCCCCCGTTCGGCGTGACGGGCGGGGATGTACTTGCCCCGGGCGATGCCGAGATGATCGGGCCACAGGACACGGATGCGGTCGTACTCGCTCATGGGCTCCCCTCGGATGTTCCGGCTCGGCCGGGGCGACGGACGGAGATCGTTCGGCCCCGAACGTTAGTCGTGGCGTCGGTCACGCGTCGTCGCCGCCCGTGCCCCCGGCCGGTGCCAGGTCGGGGCGCAGTACCCCGTCGGTGACGACGGCCTCGCCGTCGAGGCGGACCGTGCAACCGAACAGGGGGAGGTCGACGTGGCCCCGGCAGTAGCGGCCGGCCACCTCGTTGGCGCCGGTGGAGAACACGACGTTGCCGGCGACGGCGCGTAGCTCGGTGCCGTTGTGGTCGGCCTTGTCCCACAGGGCCATGGCCGTGTGGCGGGCGGCGGTGTTCATCCCCCATCCCACGTGACTGGTGGCGAAGGCCTCGGGCTCGCCGAAGGCGGCGAGGTACTCGCGCAGCAGGATCGCGTCGACGCCGTCGCCGACGATGGCGGTCACCGTGTCGTCCTCGACGATCAGCTCGACCCGGTCGCGCACGTAGGTCTTGAAGGTGAGGTTGACGTCGCCGGGAGCCAGCACCACCCGTCCGGAGACGGTCCCGGCGGCGGGAAAGGCGAGGACCAGCCCACCCGGCCAGTGGGCGATGGTCCCGGGGCCGGTCGTGGCCCCGTGACTGCCGGCGCGGACGGCGCCGGTGAGATCGACGGTCAGGTCGGTGCCGGCGGGCGAGGTGATCGTCATCTCGCCGGCGGCCTCGAGGAGGGCGACACCCCGGGCCACCCGTTCGGCCAGGCCGGGATCGACGGGCCAGCGTTCGGCGTTCTCGGGGTGCTCGGCGGAGATCATGAGCACCCGGGTCCCGGCGGCGAGGATCTCGTCGAGCTGGGGGGCGTGGAGGAGGCCCTCGACGGTGCAGTCGGCGACGAAGTCGGCGGCGGCGCAGGCGGCCACGGCCGCCGCCTGACCGGTCAGGGCGAGCGAGGCGCCCGTGGAGCGGATGGGGACCGGTCCCGGGTTGGGGGGCGTGGGGACGACCACGTCGGCGACCCGGGCGCCGAGGTGCTGGAGGGCCAGGCGGGCGGTGGTGACGACATCGGGACGGCTGCGGCTCTCGGACAACACGACGGCGAGCTCGCCGGCGGTCACGTCCGAGGCGGCGAACACCTCGGCGTAGCGCTCGATCCACGCCCATTCGGTGGGCACGCCCGTCGGGTTCACGCGAAGGTCTCCTCGCCGTCGACGAGGCCGTGCCGGCCGAGACGGTCCAGGCACACCTCGACACTCCAGGGCAACATGGTGGCCCCGCAGCGGGCGTCCCGGTAGAAGCGTTCGAGGGGGAGGGGGCGCAGTATCGAGCGTCCACCGCAGGCCCGGATGGCCATCGAGGCCAGTTCGGGCGCCGTCTCCATCGTCGTCACCATCGACGACCAGGCCAGGGCCACCTCGTCGGGGTCGGGATCGACCCGTACCCGCCCCAGGACCTGCAGAGCGAGGGCCCGCGCCGCGGCGTGGCGGACCTGCATCTCGGCCCAGACCGCCCGCTTCTGGTCGTTGCCGGCCCGCGACGAGCCGTCGATCTCGCCGCGGAGGTAGGAGCGGGTGAAGTCCATGACCGCCCGGCAGACGCCGAGGTAGGCGAAGGACAGGGTCATGTAGAAGAAGGGCCAGCGGGCGGCGACCTGGTCGAACACCCCGGGCGGCAACCACTCGTTGTCGGCGGGGACGAAGACGTCCTCGAACACGAGGGTCTTCGAGACGGTGCCGCGCATGCCGAGGGGATCCCAGTCACCGACGATCGACAGGCCGTCGGCGTCGGCGGGCACGCCCATGAAGCGGATGCGGTCGTCGCCGGGCACGAGGCAGACGATGTCGTGGATGCCGGCGGCCTCCGACAGGGAGGCGAAGATCTTGCGACCCCGCACCAGATAGCCCCCGTCGACGGGAGTGGCGGTGGTGGCCACGCCGGTGGTGGCCCGCCCCGACAGCCCTTCCGAGAAGGGCTGGGCGTGGATGGTGCCCTTGGTCAACACGTCGGCATAGAGGCGCTGGCGTCTCTCCTCGACCACAGCCGCCTCGGCCGGCGGGAGGGCGAGTTCGTCGACGACCTGGCCGACGAGGAGGCAGGTGGCGGTGTGCATGTTGAAGGTGAGGGCCGTGGAACCGCAGTGGCGGCCGATCTCCTCGGCGACGAGGGCGTAGGTCGTGAAGTCGGCGCCCAGGCCCCCGTAGCGCTCGGGGATGCACAAGCCGAGGAAGCCGATGGCGGCCAGGTCCTCCCAGTTCTCGTAGGGGAAGCTGGCCTCCCGGTCGTAGCGGGCGGCCCGTTCGGCGAAGGTGGGGCCGAGTTCGGCCACCTGGGCCACCAGGTCGCGCGCCCGGGTGCTGGGGGTGCGGGGGAACACCGCCGGCTCGGCGGGCGACGAGGGCGTCGTGGTCACGGGAACCTCCGGGTGTCGAGCAGATGGTCGCGGATGGCGGCGTTCACGGGGTCGGGGGCCTCGGCCGGGGTGAGGTGGCCGGCACCGGGGACGGTCACGAGGCGGGCACCGGGGATGGCGTCGGCGAGCAGGCGGGCGTAGGCGGGCGGCGTCTCGGTGTCGAGCTCCCCGACGATCACCACGGTGGGCGCCCCGATGCGATGGAGCCGGTCCCGCAGGTCGTGGTGGGGGAGGCACTCGACGGCGGCCCGCAGCCCGGCGGCCGGGATGCGGCCCATGGCCGCCACCTGGCTGTCGAGGGCGGCGCCGGTGAGACCGGGCCCGGCGACGGCTCTGATGACCTCGTCGGCCATGTCGGCGGGCGTTTCGCCGCGGTCGAGGCGGTCGAGGCGCAGGCGCTTCCAGGCGACGGGGTCGGTGCCGTCGAGACCGAAGGCGGGGCTGGTGTCGACGAGGACGAGTCGGTCGATGCGCCGGGGATGGGCGAGGGCGGTGTGCTGGGCGATCATGCCGCCGAAGGACAGGCCGACGAGGTGGACGCGGGCGGCGTCGAGGCGGTCGATGAGCTCGACGACGGCGTCGGCCAGTCGGGCGAAGGTCAAGGGCCCGTCTCCGGGCAGGGGCGCGGAGGCCCCGTAGCCGGGCATGTCCCAGGCCACGCACCGCCACCGGCTGCCCAAGGCGGCGAGCTGGGCGTCCCAGGCGGTGCGGGAACCGCCGAGCCCGTGGAGGAAGACGATCGTGTCGGTGCCACCGGTGTCGGGAACGGGGCCGGCGGCCGGGGCGGCCTCCCGCCAGGCGATCGGGCCGTCGACCTCCCGCCAGCGCACCGACGCCGCCTGGGGTGACCGGGACGCGCTCACCGGGGCCACACCTCGTCGGCCACGGCGGCCACGAGGCCGAGCTTGCGCCACTGGTCGGCCTCGCTCAACTCGTTGCCGCCGAGGGTGGAGGCGAAGCCGCACTGGGTGGACACGGCGAGCTGGTCGAGGGGCAGACGGTCGGCGGCCTCTCCGAGACGCCCGACGACGGCGCCCGGGTTCTCGAGCTCGCGCCGTTTCGAGGAGATCAGACCCAACACCACGGTGGGCCCGGGCCGGGGCACCGCGTCGAGAGCCGCGAAGCCGCCCATGCGGGCCGGGTCCTCCCACTCGACCAGGAAGCGGTCGTAGGGGAGGGTGAAGAGGGCCTCGGCCACCTCGTCGAGCGGCCCCTCACACAGGTAGCGGCTGCGGTTGTTGCCGCGGCACACGTGCAGGGCCACCTCGATGCCCGCCGGTACCGCCCGACGGACGCGGGTGTCGGCCCACACGGCCAGCTCGAGGACCTCGCCGACGGTCCAGCCCGTGGCGGCGATGGCCTCGCGCCAGGTGGGGTCGACGAGGTAGGGGTAGGCGGGGAAGTCGAACTGGATGCCCCGGGCCCCGGCGGCGACCGTCTCGGCCACGAGCTCGGCTTCGAGTTCGACACAGTGCTCGACGAGTTCGACGAGGTCGCGGTAGGCGTGGTCGTTGACGCCGGGCTTGAAGGTGAAGGGGAGGGCGAACAGGGAGGCGGCGGGGAAGGTGACCCGGAAGGGGTGATCGGTGCATCCGGCGAGGAAGCGGGCCTCGTCGGCCGCCGGGTTGGTGCCGACCCGCCGGAGGCGGTCCTCGATGCGGTGGACGTGCCAGGTGACGGTGGTGCCGTCGTCACCGCGGAACTCGACGGGGTTGCGGTCGGTGGTGAAGCCCTCGACCGCGTCCCAAAAGGAGTTCTGGAACATGTAGCGCCGCATCTCGCCGTCGGTGACGACGTCGAGGCCGAGCTCGATCTGGCGGGCCAGGGCGGCGCGGATGGCCTCGTCCTCGAGCCGGGTCAGGGCCCGACGGTCGCGGGCGCGTTCGTCGGCGGTGAGGGCCCGGTGCCCGGGTGCGTAGAAGGCCTCGACGGCGGCCTTGAGGGCGGGGGGACGCAGCAGGCTGCCCACGACGTCGGCCCGGGCGGGGTGCCGGGGCGCCGGCGCGGGGTCGGCGGGGCTCACCGCATCGTCTCCAGGGCCTCGAGTACGGCGGCGGCGTCGGTGTCGGGATTGACGAGGCAGAGGCGGAAGACGAGTTCGCCCTGCCAGCGGGTGGGCACGCACAGGATCACCCCGCTCCGGGCGCAGCGGCGGGACCAGGCACGCATCTCGTCCTCGCTCCAGCCCGGGCGCCGGAACAACACGACCGACAGTTCGGGGGGAAAGAGCAACTCGAGGTGGTCGGCGGCGTCGATACCGGCGGCCAGCTCCCGGGTCGTGGCGAGGACCTTCTCGACCGCCGCCGCGTAGGCGGCGGTGCCGTAGGTGGCCAGGGAGAACCAGAAGGGCAGGCCCCGGGGCCGGCGGGTGAGCTGGATGGCGTAGTCCGACGGGTTCCACTCGCCCCGGTCGATCTGCTCGAGGTAGCCGGCGAACTGGGCGTGGGTGGCGGCCGCCCGGGCCGGCTCGCGGTACACGAGGGCGCAACAGTCGTAGGGGGCGAAGAGCCACTTGTGGGGGTCGACCACGAAGCTGTCGGCCTGCTCGATCCCGGCGAAGAGGGGGCGGGCGCCGGGCGCGGCCAGAGCGGCGAGGCCGTAGGCGCCGTCGACGTGGAGCCACAGGCCGTGGCGGGCGCAGACGGCGGCGGCCCCGGCGATGTCGTCGACGATGCCGGCGTTGGTCGTCCCGGCGGTGACGACCACGGCGGCGACGTCGTCGCGTCCGGCGACGGTCGCCTCGAGGGCATCGCCGGTGAGGCGCCCCCGCTCGTCGCCGGGCACGGGAAGGATCTCGGCATCCATGGTGCGGGCGGCGACCGCCACCGAGGAGTGGGCGTCGGCGGTGGCGGCGATCTTCCATCCACCGGGGGGACGAGCGCCGCGGGCGGTGGCGGCGGCGTGGCGACCGGCGGCCAGGGCCGAGAGGTTGCCGATGGTTCCCCCCTGCACGAAGGCACCCCCGGCGCCGGCCGGCCAGCCCGCCAGGTCGGCCAACCAGGCGAGGGCCTGGTTCTCGGCGGCGATGGCGCCGGCGCCCGCCTCCCAGGTCCCGGCGAAGATCTCGGCCGCCGACACGGCCAGGTCGAACACCAACGAGGCGGGGGTGGGTGCCGACGGGACGTAGGCCAGGTTGAGGGGGTCGCCCTGGGCCCGGGTCGAGGTCACGACGACGTCGACGAAGCGCCGGAGGGCCTCGTGGCCGCCGATGCCGTCGGCGGTGATCGTCGGGCCGAGGTCGGCGAGGATCTCGGCGGCGGGACGGGCGGTGGCCCGGGGATCCTGGCCCTCGAGGATCCGGCGGCGTGACCAGGCGACGACGGCGTCGAGCAGGGCGGGATCCTGGGGGAAGAACTCCGACACGGCCGCACGCTACCTTTTGGATCCGAACGACTTCATCCCGGTCTGCGACCGGCCTGCCCGCGGGAGTGACGTGAACGACACCGACACCCGACCCCACGCGCCGTCGGCGCCGCCCCCGCTGATCGGCCTCACGGGCCGGCGCAAGAAGGGTTCGGCCATCGCCGGGTTCCCGGCGCCGCTCGAGGCCGCCGACGTCGATCTCTACTTCGCCGACTACGCCCGCGGGATCCTCGCCGCGGGCGGTGTGCCCGTGTATCTCACCCCCGACATCGACGCCGAGGCGGCCGTCTCGCGCCTCGACGGACTCCTGCTGACGGGCGGTGCCGATCTCGACCCGGCCCTGTATGGCGCCGCCTCCGAAACCGATCTCTACCCGCCCGAGCCGGCCCGGGACCGCTACGAGATCGCCCTGCTCGAGGCCGCCTACGCCCGGGATCTGCCGGTGCTGGGGATCTGTCGGGGCATCCAGCTCCTCGACGTGCACGCGGGGGGCAGCCTGCACCAGCACGTGCCGAGCCACGCCTGCTTCGATCTCCATCCGGGGACGCGCGTCCACGAGGTGCGCACCCTGCCGGGTACGCGCCTGCGGGAGCTGTACGGGGAGCGGATCGAGGTCAACTCCCTGCACCACCAGACCCTGGACCGGGTGGCGCCGGGTTGGGTCGTGTCGGCCGTGGCCGACGATGGCACCGTCGAGGGCATCGAGGCCTCCGACCGCGACGTGGTGGCGGTGCAGTGGCACCCGGAGATGCTCGACACCCGCGACGGCGATCCCGTGTTCCGGTGGCTGGTCGACGCCGCGCGGCGTCGCCTGGCGGCGGGTGTCGCCCGGTGAGCACCGACCGTCACGCCGGTCGGGTCGTCCTCGTGACCGGGGGAGGATCGGGGATCGGGCGGGCCACGGCCCTGCGTCTCGCCGCCGAGGGGGCGGCGGTCGGGGTGCTCGACCGGGACCTCGATGCCGCCACCGCCGTGGCCGACGACATCACCGCGACCGGTCACCGGGCCTGC
>RFFY01000256.1 GCA_003697065.1 Actinomyces sp.
GACGACAACATCGTGCAGCCCGCTCTGGCGCGTCTGGAGGCGGCCATCGGCGCCGCCTCCGGCCCGCCGGCGGGGCCGACCCTCGCCGACCTGTCCTGCACCACCGGCCAGATCGCCGCCCGCCTCTCCAGCGGCTGGACGTGTCTCACACCCCGCCCTGCCCGCGTCGCGGTCACCGAGGACGTCCACCTCCTCGACGACGGCGGGGACGGCCCCGGCGGGTTCCGGGCCGGCGGGAACGCGGCGCTCGCCATCGCTCGCGACGGTCGGCCCGTCGTCGTCCACCAGATCGCCGATCCGCTCCACGGCGGAGCCGATCTCGCCACCTGGCTGTGTGACGACGTCCACTGCACCAGCGGCAGCGCGAGAGTCCTCGAGCTCGGCGCCGGCGCCGTCCTCGGCGACCACGCGTCCATCGCCCTCGGGGCCTCCGGGAACCCCGTCATCGCCCACGCCGACGCCAGCAACGGCTTCCTCCTGGCCTTCGTCTGCAGTGACGCGACATGCGGGGGAGGAGGCGCCACCCGCATCCTCGACAGGGGCGACGGCGACCGCGTCGGGTCCTACGCGTCGATCGCCGTCGGCGCCGACGGGGTGCCCGTCATCGCCCATCAGAACGCGACCCTCGGCACCCTGGAGGTGTTCGTCTGCGCCGACGTCGGGTGCACGGGCGGGACCGGTCGCACCCTCGACGACGGCAAGGGCGACCGCGTGGGCGCCTTCGCGTCGATCGCCGTCGGGGCCGACGGCAACCCGGTGATCGCCTACGGGGACTCGACCCTGGGTGCCCTGAAGCTGTTCGTCTGCGGCGACGCCCATTGCACCCGGGGCACGGCGAGGATTCTCGAGGTGGGCAGCGGTGAGCGCGTCGGGTTGGAGGCCTCGCTCGCCATCGGCGCGGACGGGAACCCCGTCATCGCCCACCGCGGGTCCAGTGGGGTGCTGAGGCTCCACGCGTGTGGCGATCCCTCGTGCGGGACCGGGAGCTCGCACATCGTCGATCCCGACGCCGGGAGCGTCGGCCGTGTCTCCGTCACCATCGATGCGAGCGGTACCCCTCTCGTCGCCTACCGCGACGAGTCCCGCGGGGTCGTGAAGTTGGCGACGTGCGTCGACGCCGTCTGCACCTCGGCCCGGCCCCGTGTGCTCGCCGTCAGCGGCAGCAGCCGGATCGGAGGAGCGAGTGCGGTCGCCGGGGCCGCCGACGGCGCGGTGCTCGTGGTCTACGAGGACACGGTGAACGCCAGCTTGATGATGGCGCGGGCCGTGGTCGTCGCCGAAGACACCTCCCTGTCGCCGCCAGCCACCAACTGAGCCCCTCGGACC
>RFFY01000257.1 GCA_003697065.1 Actinomyces sp.
CCGCGTCCTCGTCGGACCGGGCGACGAGATCCCGGGAACGGGCTTCGTGCGCCCCAGCATCGTCGAGGTCCCCGATCCGGCGGCCATCCCCGACGAGGAGGTCTTCGCCCCCGTGCTCAGCCTCGTCCGTGTCCCCGACACCACCCGCGCCATCGAGGTGGCCGCCGCCACCCGCTACGGCCTCGCTGCCGGCATCGTGACCACCGACCGCGTCCTGTTCGAGACCTTCGCCCGTCGAGTCCCGGCGGGGATCGTCAACCTGAACAGCCCCACCACCGGCGCGTCGGGCCGCCTCCCCTTCGGTGGCGTCGGACGGTCGGGAAACCACCGCCCCGCCGGGTGGACGACGGCCGATCACGTCGCCGACCCCGTCGCCTCGACCGTGCGCGACCGGCCGGCACCCCCCGCTCCGCTGCCCGGACTACCCACCCTGGCCGACCGGGAGGTCCGCTCATGACCCCACCCGCCGGCGACACCGGCACCGGCGTCGAGCTGCAGATCGACCGCCTGGCGGGGCCCAGTCACCTCTTCGGCGGCCTCGGCTACGGCAACCTCGCCAGCCACCGCCACGCCGGCCGCCCGAGCTCGCCCCGGCGGGCGGCCCACCAGGGCCTGGCCAAGATGCGCCGGGTGGTCGAACTCGGCGTCCCCCAGGCCGTGCTCGCCCCCCAACGGCGGCCCGATCTCGAGCTGCTCCACGACTGCGGCTTCGAGGGGTCCACGGCGCGGATGCTCGAACGGGCGGCCGCCGAGGCCCCCGAGCTGCTGCGGGCCGCCTGGTCGACCTCGGCCATGTGGACCGCCAACGCCGCCACCGTCACCGCCTCCGCCGACGCCGTCGACGGCCGCCTCCAGGTGACCCCGGCCAACCTGACCAGCCAGATCCACCGCTCCCGCGAGGCCCGGGCCACCACCCTGGCCCTGCGTGAGCTGCTCGGCGGCGCCGCTGTCGTCCACGAGCCCCTGCCCCCGGCCCTCACCGACGAGGGCGCCGCCAACCACATGCGCCTCGTCCCCCCCGGCGCGTCCGCGGGCATCGGCGTGTTCGTGTGGGGTGCCGACGGGGCCCGCTTCCGGGCCCGCCAGTCGCGCCTGGCCTCCGAGGCCGTCGCCCGCCGCCACCACGACCGCCACCCCGCCTTCTGGTGCCAGCACCCCGCTGCCGTCGACGCCGGCGCCTTCCACAACGACGTGGTCGCCATGTCGATCGGTGACAGCGTGATCCACCACGCCCTGGCGTTCACCGACCCCGATCCCGCCGCCGCCCTGCGGGCCGCCGGCCTCGCCGTGCGCTCGATCGTGGTGCCGCCCGGCGAGCTGTCCCTGCAGGAGGCCGTCGACTCCTACGTGTTCAACAGCCAGCTCCTCGACACCGACCGGGGACGGGTGGCGGTGGTCGAGGCCCGCTGCGCCACCGGCCGTCCGGCCGCCTTGTGCGAGCGCCTCGTCGACGAGGGCATCATCGACGAGATCGTCTTCGTCGACCTCGACCAGTCGATGGGCAACGGGGGCGGGCCGGCGTGCCTGCGCCTGAGGGTGCCGATGAGCGAGGCCGAGTTCGGCGCCGTCGACCCCACCTTCCTCGTCGACGCCGGGTTCTGCGACCAGCTCGCCGCCTGGGTCGACCGCCACCACCGCGACGAGCTCACCCTCGACGACCTGCGCGATCCCGCCCTCGTCGACGAGGTCGACGCCGCCCTCGACGATCTCGACGCCCTCCTCGAGGACCGCCGCCGCGCCCTCGTCGCCGCCTGAGCAGCCCGGGTATTAGGCTCCGCCGTCGTGGAGCTCGCCGAGGTGCAGACCCTGATGGAGCGCCTCTACGGCGACGCCGACCGGGCCCGCGGCGTCCCGGCCACCGTGGCGTGGCTGTGTGAGGAGCTGGGCGAGCTGGCCCAGGCGGTGCGCAAGGGCGACCGCGCCGACCAGCTCCACGAGCTCGGCGACGTCCTGGCCTGGCTGGCCTCCCTGGCCAATCAGCTCGGCCTCAGCCTCGACGAGGCCATGGCCCGCTACGTGACCGATCCCCCCTGATCCGGGCGCGTTCCCGCCCCGGGCCGGCCCTCAGCCCAGACGACCCCGGGCCGCCAGGGTCTCGGCGATCTGGATGGTGTTGAGGGCCGCTCCCTTGCGGAGGTTGTCGCCGGACACGAACAGGGCCAGGCCGTTGTCGACGGTGGGGTCACGCCGGATGCGTCCCACCAGACTCGGGTCGACACCCGCCGCCGCCAGAGGCGTCGGTATGTCGGTGAGGGTCACGCCGGGAGCGTCGGCGAGGATCTCGCGGGCCCGCTCCGGCGACAGGGGCCGGGCGAAGCGGGCGTTGATCGACAGGGAATGGCCGGTGAACACCGGCACCCTGACACAGGTCCCCGCCACCGCCAGATCGGGCAGGCCGAGGATCTTGCGGCTCTCGAAGCGCAGCTTCTGCTCCTCGTCGGTCTCGGCGCTCCCGTCGTCGACCAGGGAGCCGGCGAAGGGGATGACGTTGAAGGCGATGGGCTCGGGAAACTTCTCGCCCGCCGCCAGGGGCACCGCCCGGCCGTCGTGGGTCAGACGGGGACCGTCGGCGCCCACCTTCTGGACCTGCTCGTCGAGTTCGCGGACACCGGCGAGCCCCGCCCCCGACACCGCCTGGTAGGTCGACACCACC
>RFFY01000258.1 GCA_003697065.1 Actinomyces sp.
CGTCACCGGCGAGGATGGCCCTCTCCACGGGCGCCGCCCCCCGCCACCGGGGCAGCAGGGAGAAGTGGATGTTCACCATGGGGTGACGCTCGAGCAGGGGGGCGGGGATCAGACGTCCGTAGGCCACCACCACCACCAGATCGGGGTCCAGCTCGTCGAGGACGTCGAGCCTGTGGTGCACCGGGATCCCGAGCTCGACGGCGGCGGCCTTGACCGGGCTGGGAGAGGTCCGTCCGCCGCGGCCGCGCCGGGTGTCGGGTCGGGTCACGACCCCGACGAGGCGGGGTCCGCCCCCGGCGGCCAGGGTGTCGAGGGTGCGCAGGGTGTGCACCGCGACCCCCGGGGTGCCGCACAGCACCAAACGGCGGATGTCCGCCGGGTCCGGAGGCCTCACCGAGGGCTCCTCACGGAAGGCGGAGGTGACGTGCCGTCGAGGGTCGGGGCTCGGGGGTGGAGTGCAACTGACGGCCCTCGGCGGTGATGCCCAGCTCCCGCAGACGGCGCAGGGCCTTGCGCCGCTCGTCGGGGTCGAGGCGTTCGACCAGCAGGACGCCCTCGAGGTGGTCGAACTCGTGCTGGAACATGCGGGCGTCGAACTCGTCGGCCTCGTAGGAGACCTCGTTGCCGTCGAGGTCGTAGCCCACGACGTGGACCCGGGCCGGCCGCAGGATCTCCCAGGACAGGCCGGGAACCGACAGGCAGCCCTCCTCGTAGACGGCCTCGCCGTCGGACTCGACGATGCGCGGGTTGACGATGGCGTGGGGACCGTCGCCGGTGTCCCACACGAAGAGGCGCTTTTGCACCCCCACCTGGGGAGCGGCGAGACCGACGCCGGGCGCGGCGTACATCGTCTCGAGCATGGCGTCGGCCATCCGCACCAGGGATCCGTCGATCTCGGTGACGTCCCGGGCCTTCTGCTTGAGCACGGGGTCGCCGATGATCCGGATGTCGTAGGGCGCCATGACACCCAGGCTACCGTCGGCACGATGAGCGACCCTCGCTCCGAGCCGACCCCGCACTACTTCAGCCCCGCCCCCGACGGTCCGTCGGACCCCCGGACGGTCCGCGTCACCCTCCCCGACCTGAGCGTCGATCTGGTCAGCGACCGGGGGGTGTTCTCCCACCGCCGCCTCGATCCCGGCACCCGCCTCCTGCTCCTGGAGGCCCCTCTCCCCCTCCCCGACGAGACCACCATCGTCGATCTGGGCTGCGGGTGGGGGCCGATCGCCTGTGTCACGGCCCGCCGCGCCCCCCACGCCACCGTGTGGGCCGTCGACGTCAACGAACGCGCCCGCCGCCTCACCGCCGCCAACGCCGAGCGCCTCGGACTCACCAACGTCCGGGTGGCCGCCCCCGACGACGTTCCCGCCGACCTCACCGTCGACCGCCTCCTGTCCAACCCCCCGATCCGCATCGGGCGCGACCGGCTGCGCCGGCTGCTCGCCATCTGGCTCGACCGCCTCTCCCCCACCGGCCGGGCCCATCTGGTCGTGCAACGGCACCTCGGCGCCGATTCCCTGGCCCGCCATCTCGTGGGAACCGGACACCCGGTC
>RFFY01000259.1 GCA_003697065.1 Actinomyces sp.
CCCGAGGTCGAGCTCTCGCTGGTGAAGGCCACCTTGGCCCCGGCGATCTTGGTCAGGTCACCGTGGCAGCTGTAGCCGGGCGACACCGGGGTGCCGTCATCGAGGGTCTCGCCGAGCTGCTTGCCGTCGTCACCGAAGAAGACGCCGACCTGGAGGGCGACCGCTTCGAGGGCGCCGACCTGCACCACCTCGCCGTCATGGTTCTCGAGGGCCGTGGCCTCGGCGGGCTCGTCGGTGCAGAAGGTGTCGGGGTCGTTGGTCATGTACTGACCGTGGTAGGTGGCCGAGCCGAAACGGATCGACTGGATCAGGGCCTCGATGTTGCCGAACTGGTCCTTGCCGAGCACGTAGCCGAAGGGACCGAAGGCGCCCAGGTCGGCCTGACCCGTGCCCATGGCGGTGACCAGGCCGGTGTAGTCGGTGGTCACGACGCCTTCCACGTCGATGCCCAGGGCGTCCTCGAGCACCGAGATGAAGGGCTGGATGTCGTCCTGGAGGCTCTCCTGCTCCTGGGACGGGACGAAGCCGAAGACGATCTTGTCGGGCCAGTCGGCGTGCATGTCCTCGGCCATCGGCTCCTCCGCCGCCGGTTCCTCGGCCGCGGGTTCCTCGGCGGCCGGCTCTTCGGCGGCGGGTTCCTCGGCGGCGGGTTCCTCGGCCGCCGGTGCGGCACTCGTGTCGGTCGAGTCGTCGTCGCCGCAGGCGGCGGCGACGAAGGCCAGGGCCAACACGATGGCCAGCAGACGTCGGAGTTTCATGGGTGCTACCTCCCACTCGGTGATGGGGGCACCCTAGGCGACAGCGCGTCTCGCATGTCGGGACGGCCGCCGGGCGCGCCGTGTGGTGTCGGTCACCTCGTCCCGGTCGGGGAGATGTGACCGTCCACGGCCGCGGCGAACTCGGCGAAGTCCCGCACCGGGATCGTGCCGGGGACGGGGCGGTTCCAGGGCCGCACGTAGCGGTACACCCGCGCCTCGGGGCGCGCCGCCACCAGGCGCTCGAGATTGTGGACGGCGTCGTCGAGGTAGACGTCGCACGCCACCCGGGCCTTGTCGTCGAGGATGTGGACCTCACGGGTGGGCAGGCCGTGCTCGGCGATCCACTCGTAGGTGTCGTGGACGGCGAAGTCCGGCTTGGTGGTGAGGATCACGATGTCGTGACGGGCGGCGAGGCGCCGCAGGGCTTCGACCGCCCCGGGGTAGGGCTCGAGGAAGCGGAAGATGCTCCGCCCGTCGGCGGCATCGCGGGCCCACTCCCAGAACTCGCCCATGTGCTCGAAGTGGGTCAACTCGGTCGGGGCGTCCCAGATGACGACGTCGTCGGGATGCAGGTCGGTGCCGTGGTCGCGGTTGTAGAGGTCGATCCATCCCCGGTTGAAGTCGGCGACGACCCCGTCGAGGTCGATACCGAGGCGGAGGCGGGACGCGGCGGACACGGACGTCAGGCTACGGTCGCCCCACCGGCCCCCATCACGTCAGGAGTCCCACCGTGGCCCGTTCGTTCTTCGTCGACGAGGTCCTCGCCCGCTACGTCGCCGAGCACTCGACCCCACCCGATCCCGTCCAGCAGGACCTGATCGCCGAGACCGCCGCCGCCACCGGCGACCACCACCGGATGCAGATCGGTGCCGACCAGGGCACCTTCCTGTCGATCCTCACCGCCGCCCTGCGCCCCCGTCTGGCGGTCGAGGTCGGGACCTTCACCGGCTACTCGGCGCTGGCCGTGGCCCGGGCTCTGCCGCCCGGCGGCCGCCTGATCTGCTGTGACGTCAGCGAGGAGTGGACCGCCATCGCCCGACGCCACTGGGAACGGGCCGGGGTGGCCGACCGCATCGATCTGCGTCTCGGTCCGGCCGCCGAGACGCTGGCCGCCCTGCCCGACGACGTCCCGATCGATCTGGCCTTCGTCGACGCCGACAAGACGGGCTATCTCGACTACTACGAAGCCCTCGTCCCCCGTCTCGCCGACACCGGTGTCCTGCTCGTCGACAACGTCTTGTGGGGTGGTCGCGTCCTGCCGACCTCCGACGCCGACGACCCCGACACGAGCGCCCTGCGGGCCTTCAACGACCACGTGGCCGCCGACCCGCG
>RFFY01000260.1 GCA_003697065.1 Actinomyces sp.
CCCCGATGATCACAAGCTCGTCCTCGCCGACGTGCACAAGTCCTTCGGCGACAAGGAGGTGCTGCGCGGGATCGACCTGGTGGTCGACGAGCACGAGGTGGTGTGCCTCATCGGGCCCAGCGGGTGTGGCAAGTCGACCCTGCTGCGCTGCATCGACCTGCTCGAGACCATCGACGCCGGGCGGATCCTGCTCGACGGCACCGACATCACCGCCCGGGGCGTCGACCCCAACGCCATCCGCAAGCGCATGGGCATCGTGTTCCAGTCCTTCAACCTCTTCCCCCACCTCACCGTCCTCGACAACGTCACCCTCGGCCCCCGCCGAGCGCTCGGCGTCGACCGGCGCGAGGCCGAGGAGCGGGCCCGGGAGCTTCTGGCCCGCTTCGGTCTGGCCGACAAGGCCGACGAGTACCCCGAGCGCATCTCGGGTGGCCAACAGCAGAGGGCGGCGATCGTGCGGGCCCTGATGGTCGAACCCGAGATCCTTCTGCTCGACGAGGTCACCTCGGCGTTGGATCCCGAGCTCGTCGGCGAGGTCCTCGAGGTCATCCGCGATCTGGCCGAGCGGGGGATGACCATGGTTCTCGCCACCCACGAGATGGGTTTCGCCCGTGACGTCGCCAACCGGGTGTGCTTCCTGCACGAGGGGAGGGTGCTCGAGCAGGGGCCGCCCGCCGAGCTGTTCCGCTCGCCCCGCCACGAGCGCACCCGCCAGTTCCTCCAGCGGGTCATCGCCGCCGGTCGCCTGTGAACCCGCCTCGGTGACGGGCCCCGGGGGCGGGCCCCGGGGGCGGGCTCAGTCGGGCCCGACGTCCCAGCGGCTGCGCAGATCGACGAGCCAGGCCGGCAGGTCGAGGGGCGGATCGGGCAGGGGTGTCACACCCCGGGCGCGGCAGGCTTCGGCGAAGGCGTCGGGATCGTCGGACCAGGAGCGGGGGTCGCCGAGCATGACCTCGAAGAGCACGGCGCCGTCGGGTCCGGCCACGAGGGGGCCGAACTGGGCCCCGAGGGGCAGCTCGATGTGGGTACCCGGCGGGCACGGACGACCGCCGGCGTCGAGGTGACCCTCGAGGACGAACACCAGGTGGGGGCTGCGGTGACCGTGACGGCGGACGATCATCCCCGGGTCGTAGCGGGCGTACAGGGACAGGTAGGGCGGATCGGGGGAGAAGGCCAGCCACTTCTCCCACACGTGCGACTCGGTGCCGTCGGCGTTGCGCTGGGACTTGACCTTGTGCCAGGCGACGTCGGGATCGTCGAGGTGACGGAACACGGGTGCCGGCGTGGAGGAGGACGGGTCCGCTTCGCCGGGCCGGTCGGGCCGGCCTTGCCTGCGACCCTTCCCGCTCATGGTTCGGTCCTCGCCAGGTGGAACAGCACCCCCCGCTCGGGGTGGATCACCGGCAGGCCGATGCCGTGGCCGGCGAGTTGGGCTCCGGTCAGCGTCGCCCCGGTGGCCAGCCAACGGGGATGGTGCACGGCCGGTCCCCACGTCTCGCCGGGCAGGCGCAAATGGGTGACGTGGTAGGTGGCGGCGGGGTCGAGCCCGGGGATCCGCAGGGGTGGGGGAGCCAGGGCGGTGCTCGTGGCGAGTCGGACGAAGGCGATGAGCGCCTCGCCGGCGTCGGCGGCGACCACCCCGTGGGCGAGGGTGGCGTCGTCGCCGGTCTCGATGCGGAGCACGTCGCCGGTGTGGAGGAGGTCACGGTGGCGCTTGTGGAGGGCGATGACGGCGGCGAGATCGTCGAGTTCGGTCTCGTCGAGTTCGAGGAGGTTCCATTCGACGCCGAGGTGGCCGAAGAAGGCGCTCAGGGCCCGGAAGGCCAGGGGGTGGGTGCGACCTGTGGTGTGGGACACGGGAGGCCCGATGTGGGCGCCCATCAGCTCGGGCGGCACGAGGATCGAGGTGCCCCACTGGATGCGCTGACGCTCGAGGGCGTCGTTGCAGTCGGAGGTCCACACCCGGTCGGTGCGCTCGAGGATGCCGGCGTCGACCCGGCCGCCGCCGGAGGCGCACGACTCGAACTCGACGCTGGGGTGGCGCCGCCTCAGCTCGTCGAGCAGCTCGTACACCGCCCGCGTCTGGCGGTGGGTGCCGGCCCGGCCGTCGGCGCCGGCGGCGGCGATGTGGTCCCGGTTCATGTCCCACTTCACGTAGGCGATGTCGTGCTCGGTGAGGAGACGGTCGAGGGCGTCCAGGATGTGGGCCCGGGCGTCGGGTCGGGCGAGATCCACGACGAGCTGGTTGCGCTGGGTCACCAGGGGTCGGGTGCCGTCGGCGAGGACCCAGTCGGGGTGGGCGCGGTACAGCTCGGAGTCGGGGTTGACCATCTCGGGTTCGACCCAGATGCCGAAGTCCATCCCGAGCGAGCGCACGTGGGCGATGAGGGGCGCCAGACCGTCGGGGTGGGCGTCGGGTGAGACCCACCAGTCACCCAGACCCGAGGTGTCGTCGCGGCGCGAGCCGAACCAGCCGTCGTCGAGGACGAAGCGTTCGATGCCGACCCGGGCCGCCCGTTCGGCCAGGGCGCGGAGGCGGTCGGCGTCGTGGTCGAAGTACACCGCCTCCCAGGTGTTGAGGAGGACCTTGCGGGGTGTGCGTCGGCGTCCGGGTCGGCGACGCAGGTGGGCGTGCCAGCGACGGCTGGCGGGGGTGAGGCCGGTGTCGGACCAGGTGCCCACCAGGCGCGGGGTGCGGTAGCTCGCCCCGGGTTCCAGGACCAGCTCGCCGGGGTGGAGCAGCTCCCCGAGCTGGAGCACCCGCCGCCCGTCGGCGAGGTGTTCGGCCCGCACGGTGTGGTTGCCGCTCCAGGCCAGGTGGAGTCCCCACACCTCGCCGTGGTGCTCCCCGAAGCCGGCGGTACCGGCGATCACCGTCGGGGGATGGTCGTGGGAGGTGCGGCCCCGCCGGTTGTCGGCGCCGACGACGCCGACGGGCCAGGGGCGACGCCGGAGGTGGGTCTCGCGGCACCAGCGACCCTCGAAGGTGACGAGCTCGGTGGCGTCGGCGGGGACGGGAACGGTGAGCAGGAGGCCGTCGAGCTGGTAGGACCGGTCGCCGCGATTGACGAGCTCGGCGACGATCTCGAGCACACCGGTCGTGGGCTCGAGCCCCAGGCGGGTGACGAGGCGCAGGCCGCTCACCTCGTCGTCGGTGTGGACCGTCACAGCGCTGGGGTGGCCGGCGTCGGGCTGGCCGGTGTCGACGACCGCCGGACCGAAGCGGGTGGCCCAGGCGGTGCCGTCGGGACGGCGGCCGCTCAGGCCGGGCGCCCCGAACCAGCCCCGGGCGTGCTCGGGCACCAGGCTGGCGGGGGCGACCTCGTCGGCGGTGGCGAAGGGCCGGGCGGGGTCGAGGACGGCGTCGAGCTCGTCGACACGGGCGTCGCCGCCGAGGTCGCGTCCCCAGTGGGCGATGACCGGTGGGCCCTCGCCGACGGCGACGACGAGGGAGACGCCGGCGGCGCGCAGATGGACGGCGGTGGTCATGGCCGGCCCGACGCTAGCCCTTCGAGGCGCCGAGGCTCAGACCTCCGATGAACTGACGCTGCAGGACCAGATAGACGATGAGGGTGGGAAGGGCCACCAGCACCGAACCGGCCGCCACCAGATTGTTGTCGGTGAAGAACTGGCCGCCGAGGTTCGCCAACGAGGAGGTGATGGGCCGGTCGGCGCCCCTCTGGACGAGGACGACCGCCCAGAAGAAGTCGTTGTAGATCCAGGTGAATTCGAGGGTGGCGAGGGCGGCGAGGGCGGGGCGGGTCAGGGGCAGGATGATCTGGAAGAACTGGCGCACCACGCCGGCCCCGTCGACCATGGCCGCCTCGTTCAGTTCCTTGGGAAGCGTCTTCATGTAGTTCGACAGCACGAAGACGCAGAAGCCGGACTGGAAGGCCACGTGGATGAGCACGAGCCCCACGATGCTGCCGCGGAGTTCGCCGCTTCCCGCCAGCCAGGTCGGCAGAGGAATGCGGTTGTACATCTGGAACAGGGGCTGGATGATCACCTGCTGGGGCAGGAGGTTCCCGGCGGTGAACAGCACCAGCAGGCCGATGTTGAAACGCCAGGAGAAACGGCTGACGGCGAAGGCGACCATCGACGACAACAGGAGAACCAGGAACAAAGCCGGGACCACGATGAGGAAGGTGATCCAGTAGTGGTGGGTCATGTCCCCCACCTCGAGCGCCGTGCGGTAGTTGTCGAGGGTGAGCACGTCGGGCCAGGTGAAGAAGCCGTGGAGCGCCGTCTCGTCGTAGGGCCGGAAGGAGACGTAGACGACCAGCACGATCGGCAGCAGCCAGACGAGGGCGGTCGCGATGAGGAAGGTGTGCAGGAGGGCCCGCATGACGCGGCGCCGGCGTCGGTGGCGCGGATCGAGGACGATCGAACTCGGCCGAGCCCCGGACGGGGTCGGCCCGGTGGCGCCCGAGACGGGTCGCTCGACCACCGCGGTCATCGTCGTGCTCCGATCGACCGCGTCGCCGCGGCTCGGGCGGTCATGTGGCCTCCCGGAAGTTGTCGGCGACGTACCAGATGATGAAGCCGATGCACAGCACCAGCTGTATCACGCCATAGGCCGATCCCCGGCCCACGTTGCCGGCTTCGCCGAGGATGTTGTCGGTGACGAGGATCGACAAGAGCTCCATGCCGCGGGGGGTCTTCAGCACGAAG
>RFFY01000261.1 GCA_003697065.1 Actinomyces sp.
CGTGGACTAGGGTGCGCCGCCATGCTCGATCACGTCTTCACCGACGCCATCGGCGCCCTGCGCGACGCCTTCGAGCAGGCCCTCCTCGAACGCCAGGCCTTCGAGGAGCGCTTCCAGGCCGATGTCCTCCTCGGCGACCTGACCTGGGAAACCTCCTACGGGCTGCCCGGCGAGGGCCTGCCCCCGCGGGTGCGCGCCGACGTGAGCTGTGTGTGGCCGACCTGGTCCCAGACCGCCTACCGGAGCTGGTACGTCGACGAGGAGCTCGGCGACCCACCCCGCATCGAGATCGAGATCGTCCTGCGCATACAGCGCCTGGCCGCCTCCCCCGACCCCGAGGCGGTGCTCGACGCCCTCCCCGTCACCGGCCCCTCGATCGGCGACGAGCCGCTCGTGCGCAGCGGACCCACCTGCGAGGCCATCCACGGACACGACCTCACCGAGGTCGAGTACGCCGTCGAGGTGTCCTACGAGGGCGTCTACGAACTCGACGAGGAGGCCCTCGCCGACGGGTCGGCCCTCGACGAGCACTTCTCGGCTCTGGGGGGCTGGATCGCCTCGCGCCTGGTCCGCCTCGGCGACCTACCCCTCACCTGGCTGCCACCCCTCGAGGAGGACTGAGGCTCGTGCCGTCCGCCGGGCCGGGCGCGGTCACCGGGCAGCGCCACCGTTGCCCGGAGGCCGCGTCGGGCGGACCGCGTCACAGGCCGCGGCGAACCTCGAGCAGGTCGTCGTAGACGGGATCACGACCCTCGGCGCGGGCCCGGAACGACTCGAGCATGTCGGCGGGCTGGAACATGCCCGTCTGCCACACGGCGATGTACTCGAGGGCATCGGCGACCGAGTGGTCGCGGGCGAACAGGATCGCCTCCTTGGTGCCGTGCACCGCCAGCGGCGAGCGCGATGCGATCTCGCCGGCGATCTCCATGACGCCGGCGAGCATCGACTCGTGGTCGTCGAACACCTCGTTGACGAGGCCCAGTTCCCGGGCCCGCGCCGCGGGGAGACGACGCCCGGTGTAGGCGTACTCGCGGGCGACACCGTCGGGGATGAGCTTGGGCAGGCGCTGCAGGGTCCCGACATCGGCGGTCATGCCGATGTTGATCTCCTGGATGCAGAACCAGGCATCGGCGGTGGCGTAGCGACAGTCGGCGGCGGTCACCATGTCGACCGCACCCCCGACGCAGCCTCCCTGGATGGCCGCCAGGACCGGGATCCGGGCCTCCTCGAGGGCGGTGAACGCCCTCTGGAGATGGCGGACGTTCAAGCGGAGATTGGCCCGGACCCGGCCGGTCTCGGCATCGGCGGAGCCGAGGGCGTCGCCGCCGAAGACCGACAGGTCCATCCCGGCGCTGAAATGGCGCCCGGTGGAGGAGATGACGATGACACGCACGCGGCCCGAGTCGCTCAACTCGTCGACGATCTGGGGCAGCTCCGACCAGAAGGCCGGGATCATGGTGTTCAGCTCGTCGGGGCGCGACAGGACGACGTGGGCGATCCCGTCACTCTCGGAGACGTCGAAGCAGGTGTATCCCATGGGCCGAGACTAGGCGCCCGCCGCCGTCACGGCGCCATCTGACCCCGGGCGGGGATCAGCCGGCGCCCACCTCGGCGTGGAGGTCGCGCTGGTCGATCGTGCCCTCTTCGATGTCGTAGTCGATGAACTCGGCTCCCGTGTCGGGCATGTGCTCGAACTCGATCACCCCGATCTCGGTGAACTTCTGGCGCAGCCAGCCGTCACCGGCGTCGAGGAGCCCGAGCTTGCGGCAGTTGGGCACGATCTTGGAGAACAGCATCCGCTGGAAGACCTTGGCCTCCTCGGGGGCGTTGAGCAGGCGGACCACCATCTCACGGGTGTCGACGCCGAAGTGCTCCCACACCTCCTGTTGCAGGAAGCGGTCGCGCATGCGCACGGCGGCCTCGAAGGCGAACTCCTGGCGCTCGCGGATCTCGGGGCCGGTCATCTCGGCGTAGACCTCCTGGAGGCTCAGCACCCCGAAGGCCACGTGGCGCGCCTCGTCGGACATGACGTAGCGCAGGAGCTTCTTCAAGAGGGGCTCCTCGGTGAACTCGTGCATGAAGCCGAAGGCGGCCAGAGCGAGACCCTCGACCATGATCTGCATGCCGAGGTAGGTCATGTCCCACCGGCTGTCGTTGATGATGTCGTCGAGGAGGAGACGCAGGTGGGGGTTGATGGGGTAGCCACCGCCGAGCTTCTCGTCGACGTAGCGGGCGAAGACCTCGACATGACGGGCCTCGTCGACGACCTGGGTGGCGGCGTAGTACTTGGCGTCGATCCACGGCACGGTCTCGACGATCTTGGCCGTGCACAACAGGGCGCCCTGCTCGCCGTGCATGAACTGGCTGAGACGCCAGCGCAAGGACTCGACCCCGAACTCGCGCCATTCGGCGTCACCCCACGAGGCCACCGGGGAGGTGGGGTCCTCGACCATGTCGCCGTTGAGCAGGAGCTCGCGCTGGAGCTCGAGGGCCGAGTAGGGGTCGACCTCGATCGACCAGTCGAGGTCGGTGGTGGCGTTCCACTGGGAGGTCTTGGCCTTCTCGTAGAGGCGATCGAGGCGGGCCCGTTCCCCCTTGTCGTAGTTCCAGGTGAAGATGGCGTCGGCGTTGTCGGTGACGGTGTGGATGACCGAGTCGACGTCGTCGTTGAACTGGGCCAGCTCCATGATGGCGTCGACGTCGTTGGGGTCGTCCCGGTCGAGGATCTGGCGGTCGGTCAGGGCCATCGGTGTCGTCTCCTTGGTACGGAACCGGGCTAGGCGCCGGCGGGGTCGGGGTTCGGTGCCGCCCCGGGGGGAAGGGCGGCGGCGATCAGGCGGCCAACGAGGGTGTTCCACTCATCGGCACCAGGTAGGGGTCGATCCAGGGAACGCAACAGGACGAAGCCGAGGCCGATGGCGTGGCACAGGGTCACGATGGCCTCGGTCGACAGGGCGGGGTCGATGAGTCCGTCGGCGTGACCGGCCTCGACGACGGCGGCGAGGCGGGCCTCCTGCTGGGCGAGACGCCGTCGCATCAGGGCGGCGAACTCGGGATCGCGGCGAGCGACGGCGAAGGCCTCGACGACCACGGCCCGACGCTGCTCGTCGTGGGGTCGGTCGACGAGAAGGTCGGCACCCAGGGAGGCGAGAACCTCGGCGGCGCCGAGGGCCCGGCCCCCGGCGAGCAGCTCGGTCAGGTGGGCGGTCATGACGAGGTCGAGGGCGTCGAGGAACATCTCGGTCTTGCCCGACCAGCGCGAGTAGATGGCACCGGTGGTGACCCCGGCCCGCCGGGCGATACCGGCCACGCCGGCGCCGTCGAACCCCTTCTCGGCGAACAGGGCGATGGCGGCGTCGAGGAGGCGTTCGGTGGTGGCGGGATCGCCGCCCCGCGAGCGCAGGTCGACGACCCCGGTGCCGGCGTCGAGCTCCGACCCCGGAGCCGCGGA
>RFFY01000027.1 GCA_003697065.1 Actinomyces sp.
GAGGTCGAGTCGGTGCTGTCGGTCACCTGGCGCCATCTGGTGGCCGAACCGGGCTTCGCCGTGGAGGTGTGCGGGGCCCTGGCCGACCTCACCGCCCACTTCCGGCGGCGGGTCGCCAGTGAGGCTGCCTTCGAGCGGTCCCGCCGGATCGACCGGGCGGTCGGCCGGGCCGCCGAACTCCTCGTTGCCGCCAGCGGCGACGACCACCGCCTGGTCGTCGCCGAGGCTCTCGGCCTGGTCGGCACGGCCTGCGGTCTGGCGGGGGTCGGGGTGTGGCGCCCCGTTGCCGGACGTCTCCAGCGGGTCCACACCTGGTCGGTCGACCCGGCCCGGGGCGTGTCCGGCGGGGCCGACGAGCGCGCCCTGGTGGAGGGCGCGGCCGCCAGCGGTGGCGTGGTGCACAGCGAGGGCGGGACGTCGGGGCCCGCGTCGCCGGGACCGGGGACGGGATCCTGGGCGATGGCCGTCCCCCGGGTCCGCGGTGACCGGGTCGTCGCCGTCGTCACCGGCCGGGGTCCGGTACCCGAGGTCGGTCCCGAGGTCGTCGCCGACGCCCTCGATGCCCTCGCCCGCCTGGTGGAGAACGCCGAGGCCCGCATCTCGGCCGAGCGCTTCGCCGCCGCCGCCTTCGACTCGAGCCCGGTCGGGGTGGTGCTCGTGGGCCGCGGCCGTCGCATCGCCGCCTGCAACCCGGCCTTCGCCGAGCTGGTGGGCCGGGAACCCGCCGAGCTCATCGGCACACCCCTGTTCGACCACGTCGACGAACTGGACCGGGTCCAGCGGGGGCCGGGTCGGCTCGAGGGCGAGGTGACCATCCGGTCGGCCGACGGTCGACGCCTCGTCGCCCGGATCACCGCCCGGCGCACCGAACCCGCCGACGGGTCGGAGCGCTACTGGCTCGTGCACGTGATCGACGTGACCGAGCAGAGGCGCAGCTACGAGCTCCTCGCCCACCAGGCCACCCACGACGATCTGACGGGTCTCGCCAACCGCCGCCTCCTGCGTCGTCGGATCCGGGAGCTCCTGGCGCAGACCGGGTGTGCCGGTCTGCTCCTCGTCGATCTGGACCGCTTCAAGTGGGTCAACGACTCGTTGGGACACGCCGTGGGCGACCGTCTCCTCGTCACCGTCGCCGACCGTCTCCGCCTCGCGGTGCGACCCCAGGACCTGGTGGCCCGACTCGGCGGCGACGAGTTCGCCGTCCTCGTCGCGGGTTCCGGCGACGTGGGCGATCTGCTTCCTCTCGCCCACCGCCTCGCCGAGGTCGTGGCCCGCCCTGCCGAATGGGACGGCGTCGAGGTCCACAGCTCCGCCAGCGTCGGTCTCGCCGTTCTCCGTGCCGCCGACGAGGGCGGCGCCACCCCTGCCGCGGCCGCCGACACCCTCCTGCGGCGCGCCGATCTCGCCCTCTACCGGGCCAAGGCGGCCGGGGGCGGGGAGGTGGCCGCCTTCGACGAGGACCTCAGTCGCGAGGTCGACCGGCGCATCGAGCTGGAGTCGGGCCTGCGGGGCGCCCTCCGGCGGGGTGAGATCGAGGTGCACTACCAGCCCGAGGTCGATCTCGTGGACGGGCGGATGCTCGGCGCCGAGGCCCTCGTGCGGTGGCGTCATCCCCGTCGGGGTCTGCTGGCGGCCGGGGTCTTCGTGCCCATCGCCGAGGAGGCGGGTCTCATCGTCGAGCTCGGTGATCGCGTGGTGTACGAGGCGTGCCGGACGGCGGCCCGGTGGCCCGCTCCGCCGGGCGCCGGCCCCCTCGGCGTGCGGGTCAACCTGGCGCCCGCCCAGGTCCAGCGTCCCGAGACCGTCGAGGTGGTCCGCGCCGCTCTCGCCGACACGGGTCTGGAGCCGGGCCGTCTGTGCCTCGAGATCACCGAGTCGGCCATGCTCGTCGACCTCGAGCGGACCGTCGAGGTCCTGGCCGCCCTGCGGGAGCTGGGAGTCGAACTGGCGGTCGACGACTTCGGGACCGGGTTCAGTTCCCTCGCCTACCTGCGGGACTTCCCCGTCCAGACCCTCAAGATCGACCGCCGCTTCGTGGCGGGCCTCGACGACCTCGACTGCGACGACCGGACCTTCGTGCGTTCGATCGTCTCGTTGGCCCGGGCCCTGGAGCTCGAGGTGGTGGCCGAGGGCGTCGAGACCGAGACCCAGGCGGCCACCCTGGTCGAGATCGGGTGCCGGCGGGCCCAGGGGTGGCTGTTCGGCCGGGCGATGCCCGACACCGAGCTCGTCGAGGTGATCCGCCGGGGGGTGGTGGGATCAGGGCGCGACGGATCCGTCCGCTCGCCGGTGGAGGCGGGCCCCGAGGAGGTCGGCTGACTCCGCCTGTCGGGCCAGCTCGGCGTCGTCGGAGGCGAACCAGGTCCGCGTGGCGGGGTCGACGCGGAGGGCGCCGAGGGTGCGCGCAGGGCGCTCGCGGTCGTGCACGACGGTGTAGGCCTCGACGGTGCCGTCGACCTCGACGTCGGGGGTGCTCTCCTCGACCACGCTGATGCGCGGCGCGTCGACGGAGACGGTGGCGACCCGGAAGCCCCCGGCGGGGGGACGGACCCCGTAGAGGCCGAGGGCGTGCTTGTTGGCGGCCGAGCCGCCGTTGGCGTGGAGCAGCCCGATGCCGCCCGCCTCACGAACGGCGCGGGTGAGGGCGGCCAGGCCCTGGCCGGCGGAGTTGTTGAGGGGCGCTCCGGCGAAGCCCAGGCCCCCGGTCACGGTGGGCGGGCGGGGATCGTCGTCGGCCAGTCCGAGAGCCTCGGTGCTCAACTCGACGAGGGAGGGGAAGCAGGCGTAGAGCTCGAAGACGTCGATGTCGTCGAGGCCGAGCCCCGACACGCGCCAGGTCTCGGCGACGAGGGCCTCGAGGGCGGGCACCCGGGAGAGGTCGGCCCGATCGACGAGACGGGGCGTGTCGGTGGCGGCGAGGGCGACCAGGGGGAACACCCCGGCGTCGGTCCGGACCCCCAGCGAGCGTGCCCGTTCGAGCGAACACACGACGAGGGCCGAGGCCATGTCGACCCGGTTGTTGGCGCACAGGGCCTTGGTGTACGGGAAGGCGACCATGCGGTTGTCGGGACCGGGGGTGATGATGGCGTCGGCGTCGGGAGCCGAGCGGTCCCAGGCCACGGGGTTGGTGGCGGCCACCCGGGCGAAGCGCTCCCACAGGGCGCCGAGGCGCTTGCGGTTGGCGTCGAGGGACTCGCCGCGCCGGCCCCGGATGGCGCTGCCCATGACGGCGTAGGCGGTGGTGGGCCGGTCGAGGTCGAGGGCGCGCTCGACGCCCTCGCCCCGGCCGAGGGGTTCGCCGAAGGTCTCGTCGGGTCGGGCGTCGGGATCCTGGGTGGGCCAGTCCTTGTCGAGGCCGGCGCGGCGGAGGCGATCGCGGGTGGCGTTGGCCTCGCC
>RFFY01000001.1 GCA_003697065.1 Actinomyces sp.
CCCTTCACCCGCGGCTCGTTGTGCGTGAAGACCAACTCCTACCTCGACCACCTCGCCCATCCCGACCGCCTCCTGCACCCCCTGCGCCGGGTGGGGGCCAAGGGCGAGGGCCGCTTCGAGCGGATCACCTGGGACGAGGCCCTCGACGAGATCGCCGAGCGGATCACCACGTCCGTCGAGCGCCACGGGGGCGAGACCGTGTGGCCCTTCGCCGGGACGGGAACGGTGGGATGGCTCCAGGGCCCGGCGGGAGCGGGTCGTCGTCTCTGGCACCACCTGGGGGCCTCGCGTCACGCCGTCACCATCTGCTCGGTCGCCGGCCACGTGGGCATGTCCTACACGTGCGGGTCGGCGGCCGGGATGGATCCCGAGGACCTCGTCCACGCCGGGATCATCCTGGTGTGGGGCGCCAACCCCTTCGTGTCCAACCGCCATCTCCTGCCCGTGCTCGAGGAGGCCCGCCGGCGCGGGGCCGCCATCTGGTGCATCGACCCCCGCCGCACCCCGACCGCCGAGTGGTCGGACCGCCACCTGGCCCCCCTGCCGGGAACCGACGGCGCCCTGGCCCTGGGTGTCATGGCCGAGCTGGTGCGGCGCGGCGCCCACGACACGTCCTTTCTCCACCAGCGGTGCGAGGGCTGGGACGAGTTCGCCGCCTCGTTGACCGGCTGGACACCCGAGCGCACCGCCGCCACGTGCGGCCTGACCCCCGGGGAGGTCACCGACCTCGCCGCCGCCCTCGCCGAACGTCGCCCCCTGGCCGTGCGCATCTCCATGGGCCTGCAACGCCACGCCGGGGGCGGTCAGGCGGCACGGGTCATCTCGTGCCTGCCCGCCGTCACCGGCGACCACGGACGTCTCGGCGGGGGCATCGTCTACTCCACCGGACCCGCCTACACCCTCGACGAGGCGGCCCTGGCCCGACCCGACCTGCTGCCCGGACCCGTGCGGTCCCTCGCCATGACCCGCCTCGGCGAGGGACTCCTCGGACTCGACGACCCGCCGGTCACCGTCCTCGTCGTCACCGGGGCGAACCCGGTCGTGTCCAACCCCGACACCGGGCGGGTGCGGGCGGGACTGGCACGACCCGACCTGTTCACCGTCGTCGTCGAGCACTTCCTCACCGACACCGCCGCCTTCGCCGACATCGTCCTGCCCTCGACGATGCAACCCGAGCACACCGACCTGCACGACTCCTTCGGCCACCTCTACCTCCAGTGGAACGAGGCAGCGGTCGCGCCCCGCGGCGAGTGCCTGCCCCACACCGAGATCTTCGGGCGCCTCGCCCGTCGCCTCGGCATCGACCACCCGGTGGTGCTGGCCTCCGATCTCGAGCTGGCACGCGAGGTGCTGGCGGCGGGGCCCGCCACCCGCGCCATCGAGCTCGACGAGCTCCGGGCCCGGGGCTGGGCCCGTCTCGACCTGCCCCGCCCCTGGCTGCCCTTCGCCGAGCGCTTCCCCACCCCGTCGGGGCGCTTCGAGTTCGTCTCGGCGCGCGCCGAGGCGGACGGACACGGGCGCCTGCCCCACTACGTGGCGCCGGCGGAGGCCACCTCCGCCGGGCCCGACGAGCTCGCCCTCGTCGCCCCGGCGGCGACCCACTTCCTCAACTCGACCTTCGCCAACCGGCGCTTCCACCGCTCCCGCGTGGGCGAAGCGACGGTGACCCTCCATCCCGACGACGCCGCCCGCCTGGGGATCGGCGACGGCGAGCGGGTGCGGGTGGCCAACGCCCGCGGCGCCTTCGAGGCGACGGCCCGGGTCGCCGACACCGTGCGGCCCGGGGTGGTGGCGGGGACCAAGGGCCACTGGCCCGGACCCGACGGGGCGGGGGTCAACGCCGTCGTCGCCGAGCGCGACGCCGACATGGGGCGCGGCGGGGTCTTCCACGACACCCGCGTCCGGGTGATCCCCCTGGGCGCCGGCGTCGGGGGCGAGGCCGCCGCTGTCGAGGAGCGGGGCGAGGTGCTCTCAACTCCCTGAGCTGCCCGCCGACGGAACGGTGTGGACCACGGCGCGGGCCCCGACTGCCCCTGGGCGCAGCGGCAGGCACTCATCGCCACCGTGTCGCGCACCCTCCTGGACCGGCGGCGGCCCGTCCCCGAGTCGATGGACGGCGCCCTCGACGTTGTTCTGGCGGAGCTCGACCTGTTCGGTGTGGGTGTCTTCGCCCGGGTCGACGGCCGCATCGTGGTCGAGGGCCTGCGGGTCCGACAGCCGGTCGAGGTGCCGAGCTTCGAGGGTCGGGAGGTGGCGTCGGTCCCGTGGTTGGCCCGCCTCCTCGAGGCGGGATCGACCGGCCTCACCCATCTGGTGGTGACGCCTGACGAGTTGCTTCCCGAGTGGCGGACGATCATCGAGAAGCATGCCGGAGCCGGCGCCGTCGTGGTCGCCGTTCCCCTCTGGCGGGGACGTGACGTCACCGGGATTCTCGTGGCCGTGGACGCGGCGGCCCGCGAGTGGCACCCGGCCGACGTCAACGCCCTGGCCGCCACCGCCCGCCTCGTCCACACCGCCGGCGAGCGCCACCGGGCGGAGGAGGCCCTGCACCGGCGCCTGGAGCGCACGACGCGGCGTCACCGCGAAGCCGACCTGCTGTCGCGGGTGGCTCTGCGCCTGCTCGAGACGCTCTCCGACGAGGTGGACGAGGTCGTCCCCGAAGTCCTCGGGCTCCTCACGGATCACCTGGGTTGTACCGATGCCACCTGGTTGTGGCGGCCCCGTGACGGGCGACGGTGGGAGAGCCACCCCCCCGGGGAGCCGGCCTTCCTGGGCCCGGATGTGCGCGATCGCATCCTCGAACCCACCGGTGTCGCGTCGGTGCCGGGTGGCGACGGTGTCCTCGTGATCCTGCCCGCCGCGCTGGGCGACGCCGAGGGACGCCTCGTGCTGGCGGGCGCCGCCGGCCTCGACGGAGCGGACCTGGAGCTCGCTCGTCGTGTCGCCGACGCCCTCGCCGAGTTCGAGGAGTACGTGATCCTCGATCGTCGGTCCGCCCTTCGTGCCCTGTTCGCAGCCACCCGCGCCGAGGTCACGCGCCACCTCGCCGGCGACGACACCGACGCCGACCCGGGCGTGTCGTGGACCGTCGAGCGTCTGGCCGAGGTCGTGGCGCCGGCGCGGGTGGCGCTCGTGTCCTCGGAGACCTCGGCCGCTGGCGACGATGCCGTCCCCCACCCGGTGCGGGCCGTCCACGCCGCCGGCGACGACCCCCCGAGCTTCCTGGTCGTCGGTGGCGATCTCGACCCGGTGGCCGAACCCCTGGTGCGGGAACTCGTGGCCGAGATCGCGGTGGAGATCCGTCGCCACCGGCGGGCGTGCGCCGCCCGGCGCGAGCTGGCGGACGAGGCGCGGCTCCAGCGTCTCGTCACCGAGGTCAGCCGCACCCTCATCGGCGACGAAACGCTCGACGAGAGAGTGGCGCGCGTGTTGGAGCGCGTCGGCGAGACCCTCGATCTGCTGTCGTGCCAGCTCGTCGAGGTCGACCACGACACGCGGCGCCTGCAGGTGCGCTCCGCCTGGACGGCGTCGGACGCCCTTCCCGTGCTGGGGACCGTCGACGTCCCCGACGCCGTCTGGCCCGACCTGATCCGCCGTCTGGACGCGCCGGTGGTGGTGACACCGGCGGAGATGGTGGTCGGGGGTGCGGAGTACCTCGCCGCCGGGGGACCCCCCGATGCCCCCTTCCTCTTCGTGCCCACGAGCCGGGCCGGGCGACTCGCCCGGATCCTCGTTCTGCAGGGCACGTCGGAACGCGTCTTCGGAGCGAGCGAGACGGCGGCGTGTGAAACCCTGGCCGCCACCCTCCACGCCGCCATCGTCGCCTCCCGGGCCCACGACCTCTTCGCCGCCACCTTCGACGCCTCCCCCATCGCACAGATCGTCACGCGCGCCGGCCGCCTCCTGGCCGCCAATCGGGCCTTCGCCGACCTGGCCGGGGAGCGGCCCCAGCCCGGAGCACCCGTCACCGAGCTCCTCGACGGCCTCGACCCGGCGGTGCTGGGTCCCGGCGGTGACGGCGAACGTCTCGTCGTGGTCAGGGGGCGGCGGCGCTGGATCCGGGTCCACACCGCCGCCGGCCGGTGGGCGGGGGAGGCGGTGACCGTCGCCTCCCTCGAGGACGTGACCGACGAGGTGGAGCGGGCCCGTCGGCTCGCCCACGAGGCCGCCCACGACGCCCTCACCGGGGTGGGAAGCCGGCGGGCGCTGGAACGTCTCCTCGAGGAGCTCGACGAGACGGCAGGCGGCGAGCGGTCCGTCGGGACCGACGAGGGGTCCGAGCGGCCGTCCCGGGCCGGGGTGCTGTTGTTGTTGGATCTCGACCGCTTCAAGATCGTCAACGACGCCGTCGGTCACCGCGTCGGCGACCATCTCCTTCAGGTGACGGCGCAACGCCTGGCGGGTGCGGTCCGACGCGACGACCGGGTGTTCCGCTTCGGGGGTGACGAGTTCGTCGTGTACCTGCCCGACGCCGACACCCTCGAGGCGATCGCCGTGGCCGCCCGTCTCCGGTCGGCTGTCGAGGAGCCGGTCGAGCTGGGGGAGGTGGGAGGGGAGCCGGGGTCGGTCACCCCCTCGTGCAGCATCGGGCTGGCCCCGGTGCGTCGCGCCGATCCGACGGCGGCCCTGCGCCACGCCGACGCCGCCCTGGCGGTGGCCAAGACGAGCGGGCGGGCCCGTATCGAGGTGTTCGAGCCCGCCCACGAAGAGCGTCTCGCCGAACGACTGCGCCTGGAGTCGGAGCTGAGGGCGGCCCTGGCGGCGGGCGACCTGGAACCCTGGTACCAGCCCGAGATCGACCTCGAGACGGGACGCATCGTGGCCTTCGAGGCCCTGGTCCGGTGGCGGCGGGGCGACGAGATCCTGCCCGCCGGCGCCTTCATCGAGGTGGCCGAGGAGATGGGACTGGCCCCGGCCATCTCCCAGCGGATGCTGGCCGCCGCCCTCGTCGATCTCGGCCGTCTGCCCGGTGTCGCCGTCCGGGTCAACGTCACCGCCTCCCAGCTCGCCACCGGTGACCTGCCCGCCCTCGTCGCCGCCCTCCTCGAGAACCACCGCCTGGAGCCGGGCCGGCTCGGGCTCGAGGTGACGGAGCGGTCCCTGCTCGACCGCGATGCGGCCGTGACCGCCATCGGGCGGCTCCGCGAGCTGGGCGTCAGGGTTGCCGTCGACGACTTCGGCACCGGCCACAGCTCCCTGGGCTGGCTCAAGCACCTCCCCGTCGACACGGTGAAGATCGATCGGGCCTTCGTCGCCGAGATCACCAGCGACGTCCGGGACCGGGCCCTGGTCACGGCGGTGGTGGAACTCGCCGAC
>RFFY01000028.1 GCA_003697065.1 Actinomyces sp.
AGGGGCGGGGCGGGCGCGGGGGGGGGGGGGCGGGGCGTCCATGATGCACACCCAGGGTAGAGGTGCCGGGCCCCGCTCCCCGGTCACCGGGGCCGCGGCGTCCGGTCAGGGCGCCGTCAGGGAGCGGGGAAGGTGTCGCCGCGCTCGTGGAGCCCGAGGGCGGGGAAGGGGCCGAAGAAGCCGTGTTCGTAGAGCCCGTATCCCACCCGGTCGCCGATCTCGAAGCGCCCCACACTGTCGACGACGCCGTACTGGGCGAGGGGGGCGATGGCGTCGACCTCGTGGGTGAGGGTCTGCACGACGAGGTCCTCGCCCTGCCACATGCCGTGGCGCCAGTCGGCGTCCATCCCGTAGCCGGTGCCCAGCGACACGAAGTTGGTCAGCAGGGGGCGGGCGGTCATGACGAGGGGTCCCTCGGGGGCGTCGGGGAGGGTGATGCGGGAGCCGGCGAGGAGGCGGGTGCCGGGGATGGTCTCGTGCTCCCACCGGGGTGAGCCGAGCCACTCGACGGGGCGCTCGGGGTCGGCCCAGATCCGCAGGGCCTCCGACAGGGGGCGGGTGCCGTCGGGCTGCTCGTGGCACAAGACGACGATGGCGTGGTCGCCGAAGTCGACGGGGAAGTAGTTCCACATCCCCGCCATGACCGACAGATCGCGGCGGATGCCGTCGGGTTGGGGCTCGCCCACGGGGCGCACCCCCCAGGAGCGGTCGCGGCTCCCGCCGCACCTGTCGGGCGTGACCTCGTGGGTCGTGCCGTCGACGGTGAGGGTGCCCTCCCAGCGTCCGAGCTGGGCGAAGCGCTGGGTGTCGAACACCACGGTCCCGCGCGAGCGCAGGAACTGGCGGGGTTCCTCGACCGGGGGTTGGGCGGCGGTCCAGGTGACGTCGAGGGCGACGGGGGTCGGGGTGCCGTCGTCGGCGGTGGTCGGCTCGACCCGCACCCGGAGGCGGCGCAGGGGTTCGAGGACCTCGATCGAGATGGGGCCGACGGCCACCTCGGCCCGGTCGCCGAGGGGGCGTGAGGCCCGCACGATGTGCTGGCGACCCCGGTGGGTGACGGCGATGAAGGCGTCGGTCACGCCGAGGTTGGGGTACTGGCCGAGGCCGAAGATGGCGAAGTAGTCGTCGCCGGAGGGGTGGAGGTTGAAGTAGTAGCGGTCGTAGAAGTTCCGGTCGCTGGTGGCCGGATGGCGGACGTACTCGCTGCACTGGTGCACCGGCAGGTCGTCCCAGGACGAGATCGCCCGTTCGCGCGTGCTCATGGCTCCCCTCGGCTTCTCCGGCCCCGTCGGCCCTGGTCCCGTCGGCCCGGAGACGGGGTCGGTGGCGGGGACCCGGGCCGCGGCGACCCGGGCCGTGGCGACGTTAGTGCCCGTGGGCGGGGGCCGGTAATCTGACGCCGCGTCAGGTCCGGCGTCGGTCGGACCCGAATCCGAGGGGGATCATGACCCGAACCCGTGTACCCGCCGTCGAGGGCCTCTTCACCCTCGACGACCCACCCCACCTGATCGGCGGTCTCCTCCCCAGCGGGGCCTACTGCTTCCCCGCCCACCTCGGTGGGGGCGATCCGTCGGTCGCCGGGGGCGAGATCACCGAGGTCCTGCTCAGCCGGGTGGGGCGCCTCTGGTCCTGGACGACGAGTCACTACCCCCCGCCTCCGCCCTTCGTGGCCGCGACCGACCCCTACGAGCCGATCGTGATCGCCGCCGTCGAACTCGAACGCGAGAAGATGATCGTGCTGGGCCAGGTGGTGGCCGGCGTCGGGGTCGACGAGCTGCACCTGGGCCAACGCATGGAGGTCGTCGTCGACGTGCTCGATCGTGACGAGCACGTCGAGCACCTGGTCTGGAAGTGGCGGCCACTCGACGCCGCCGCCGACGCCGCCGCCGACGGGGACGACGCCGACGACGGAACACGGGCCGGGACCCGGGGAGGAGAGCGCTGATGGACGAGATCGCCGTCATCGGGGTGGGGATGCACCCCTGGGGCAAGTGGGGTCGCAACTTCGTCGAGTACGGGGTCCACGCCGCCCGTGCCGCCCTGGGTGACGCCGGTGTCGACTGGCGAGACGTCGACTTCGTGTCGGGGGCGGTGACCGTACGGTGCGGCTACCCGGGCTACGTGGCGGGCTCGACCTTCGCCCGGGCGCTCGGCTTCACCGGTGCCCAGGTGGCGTCGAGCTACGCCGCCTGCGCCTCGGGGGCCACGGCCCTGTCGGTGGCCCGGGGCCAGATCCTCTCGGGCGCCGCCGACGTCGCCCTGGTCGTCGGTGCCGACACCACGCCCAAGGGCTTCCTGGCTCCCAACGCCGGTGAGCGCCCCGACGACATCGACTGGCTCCGCTTCCGCCTCGTCGGCGCCACCAATCCCGTCTACTTCGGGCTCCACGCCCGTCGACGCATGGAGCTGTACGGCGCCGGCCCCGACGACTTCGCCCTCGTCAAGGTCAAGAACTCGCGCCACAGCGTCCACAACCCAAACGCCCGCTTCACCAAGGAGTTCGGTCTCGACGACGTCCGGGCCAGCCCCGTCGTCAGTGACCCCCTCCGCCTCCTCGACATCTGCGCCACCAGCGACGGTGGTGCCGCCCTCGTCGTGTCGTCGCTGGAGTGGGCACGCGCCCACGGCCACCCCGACCCGGTGCGGGTCGCCGGCATCTCGACGGTGACCCCGACCTTCCCCGACACCGTCATCGATCTGCCCTACCTCGCCACCGACTCGGCCGCCGCCACCGACCCGCCGGCGCGCACCTTCAAGGAGTCGATCGCCGACCGGGTGTACGCCGAGGCGGGACTCGGCCCCGACGACGTCGACGTGGCCGAGGTCTACGACCTCTCCACGGCGATGGAGCTCGACTGGTACGAGCAGCTCGGGTTCTGCGCCCCCGGCGACGCCGAGAAGCTCCTGAGGGACGGGGTGACGAGTATCGGCGGGCGTCTCCCCGTGAACCCCAGCGGCGGTCTCGGGGCCTTCGGCGAGGCCGTCCCCGCCCAGGCCATCGCCCAGGTGTGCGAACTCACCTGGCAGCTCGAGGGCCGGGCCGGTCAACGCCAGGTCGAGGGCGCCCGGGTGGGGATCAGCGCCAACCAGGGCCTCTTCGGGCACGGCTCGTCGGTCCTGCTGCGACGGTGACGGATCCGTGACCATCCACGAAGCGCTCGCCGACGGGATCCTGACCCTCGTCATGGACAATCCGCCGGTCAACGCACTGCCCATCGCCGACACCCGTGACCTGGCCCGCCGCCTCGACGCCGTCGCCGGACGCGACGAGGTCCGGGCCGTCGTGCTGACGGCCACCGGGCGCGGCTTCTGCGCCGGGGTCGACATCAAGGAGATGCAGGCCCTGCCCGACCACGAGGGCATCCTGGGGGTCAACGCCGCCTGCTACGAGGCCTTCCGGGCCGTCTACGAGTGCGCCGTGCCCGTCGTCGCCGCCGTGAACGACTTCTGCCTGGGCACCGGCATCGGTCTCGCCGGCAGCGCCGACGTGGTGGTGGCGGCCGAGGGGGCCGCCTTCGGCCTGCCCGAGGTCGACAACGGTGCTCTGGGCGCGGCGACCCACCTCGAGCGCCTCGTGCCCGAAAAGCACGCCCGCTGGATGCTCTACAGCTGCGAACCGGTGCGGGCCGAACGTCTGCGGGAGTGGGGTACGGTGCTCGAGGTCGTGCCCCTCGACGAGCTCGAGGCCTGCGCCCGGCGGGTCGCCGGGGTCATCGCGGCCAAGTCCCCTCGCACGATCCGGGCGGCGAAGCGCTCCCTGGCCGGGATCGAGCCCGTCGACCCCCGGCGGGCCTACCGCTTCGAGCAGGGCTTCACCTTCGAGCTGAACCTGGCGGGGGTGGGCGACGAGGCCCGCCGGGCCTTCCTCGCCGGTGAGCGCGACCCCAATCCCGCCGCCGACCGCGACACCCCCTGAGCCTCTGACTCGTCCCCGCCGGGCGCGAGCACGCGGGCGCGAGCATGCCGGTGCCCGAACGCCGGGGCCCGGCCGGCTCAGGCCCCGTCCTCGAGAAGGTGGCGGCCGAAGTCGCGCAGGCGGGCGAGGGCGTCGGGATCCACCCGGTCGCGCCGTCGGGCCAGGGCCTGCTTGATGGTGTGGTAGGTCTCGTACTCGAGCCCGCACCGGCGGCACTCCTCGAGATGCTCGGCCACCCGTCTCGCCGTCGTGTCGTCGACGACACCGTCGAGGTAGCTCTGCAGGACCCGGCCCACCTCGCGGCACGAGGCCGGGCCCTGACGCCGGCGACCCGGGATCCTCATCGTCGTCCTCCCCGTCCCGGGAAGGCCCCCACCGACTCGAGATGGCGGCGGATCCGGGCCCGGGCCCGGTGGAGGCGGCTCATGACGGTCCCGACGGGGATGCCGAGGGCATCGGCGGCCTCCTGGTAGCTCATCTGTTCGATGTCGACGAGGGCGACCACGGTGCGGAACTTCTCCGGCAGAGCGGCGATGGCGTCTTCGATGGCACTGTCGATCACGTCGGCGACGACCTCGTCACCGGGATCGACGCCGTCGCTGTCGGTGGCGGCGACCTTCTGCATGGTGGTGTCGGGGTCCCGCATCAGCTCGGGGCGGCGCCGCCGGACCCGGTTGACCTGGGCGTTGCGCATGATGGTGAGCAGCCAGGCCCGGGGATGGCGCCCGTCGAAGCGTTCGATCGCCCGGTAGGCGCGCAACATGGTGTCCTGGACCAGATCCTCGGCATCGGTGGGATTGCGGGTGATCGAGCGCGCCACCCGGTACAGGACGTCGATCTCGGGGACGACGTAGCGTTCGAACGCCGCCTTCTGGGTGTCGTCGTCGAGAGTGGGATCGGTCGGGGGGTCGGCCACCGTCGGCAAGCTAGCAATCCCACTCGCTCTTTCGGGGGCGGAGGGGAATGGGCCACCCCCGGTGCGTGTTCAGGCCGCCGATGGGTGCACTCCACCACCGCCTGTGGCAGGGCCGGCTCCAGGGCTTCGTCGACGGCGAGTTGCCCCCCGCGCGGGCGGCCCGGGTGAGGGCCCACGTGGCCGACTGTCCCGACTGCGCGGCCGAACTCGAGCTCCTGCACCGGATGAAGGGTGCCATCGGCCGGCTCGGGACCCGCTACGCCGGCGAGGCGGCGGTGGAGCGCCTGCGCCGCCGGGCCGAGCATCTCGGGCCGTGACCGGCGACGTCACCCTCGTGGCCGCCTTCGGGGCCGGCCTGATCTCCTTCCTGTCCCCGTGCGTGCTGCCGATCGTTCCCGCCTACCTGTCGCTCGTCACCGGCCTCGAGGTGGGCGAACTCGGCGACGACGAGAGGGCGCCGTTGGGGCGCATCGCCCGCGACACCAGCCTGTTCGTCCTCGGCTTCGGGTCGGTGTTCGTCGTGCTGGGGCTCGGGGCCACCTCGCTCGGGTCGGTGTTCGTCGACCACCAGCAGGTGCTCATCCGTGGCTCCGGTGTCGTCGTGTT
This sequence comes from Actinomyces sp., assembly GCA_003697065.1. Taxonomy (GTDB): domain Bacteria; phylum Actinomycetota; class Acidimicrobiia; order Acidimicrobiales; family Aldehydirespiratoraceae; genus J010. The sequence continues at coordinate 5,439 of RFFY01000028.1, forward strand.
GTCCATGGCCCTGTTCGTGCTGGGCTCTTTGTACCTGCGGGCCCCGTGGCTGTACCGGGAGGCCCGCTTCCACCCCGACCTGTCGCGCTACGGGCCCTTCGCCGCGCCGGTGGCGGGGGTGGCTTTCGGTTTCGGGTGGACGCCCTGCATAGGTCCCGTCCTCACCTCGGTGCTGGCGATCGCCGCCGCCGACGGGCGGGCCGGTCGCGGCGCCCTCCTGCTCGCCGTCTACGCCGCCGGGCTGGGCGTGCCCTTCCTCGTCACCGGTCTCGCCTTCGGGCGGGCCACCCGGGCCCTGGCGGTCGTGAAGCGCCATCTCCACGCCGTCACCTGGGTCTCGGCCTCCTTTCTCGCCGTCTTCGGTGTGCTGCTGACCCTCGACCGCCTGCCCTGGCTCACCGTGCAGATGCAGCACCTGGCCCGGGCCGTCGGGCTCGACCTCCTGGTGGAGCTGGGCTGACCGGGACGGGACGGATGCAGGACGTGAGGAAGCGATGCGGGGCCCGAGAAGGCGATGCGGGGCCCGGGGAACTGAGCGACGACACGACCGGGAGGACGTGATGGCGAAGGGAGCGAAGGGACGGGCGAGGGCCGGGACCCGCACGAAGGCGACGGGCGCCTCGCGGGGATCGGGGAACGCCGCACGGTCGGACACGGCACGGCGCCGCCGCCAGTCGGCAGCCGAGGCCCGTCGCCTGGCCGCGGAACGGGCCGCCCGACGGGCCCGCCTCCAGTGGTTGGCGGTGATCGGTGCCGGCGTGGCGATCGTCGTGGCCGTCGTGGGCTTCGCCGTCTTCGACGCCGCCCCCGAAAGCGGCGACACCTCGGCCACCGCCTGGGACCTGCCCGCCCTGGCCAACGACCCGAACGGCGACGGTCGGATCACCCTGGCCGAGTTCCGGGGCACACCGGTGGTCGCCAACTTCTACGCCGACTGGTGCACC
>RFFY01000262.1 GCA_003697065.1 Actinomyces sp.
GAAGCGGTCGTCGGTGAAGGTGGCGTGGAACACCACGAGGGCATCGGCGTCGGTGGGTCGGGCGAGATGGGCGCCGACCAGGGTCTCGAGCCGGTCCGGATCGGTGACCAGTTCCGCCGTGCCGACGGCCCCGGGGTCGAGCTGACGGCTCACCGCGAGAGCCGCCTGCGCCAGCTCAGCCGCCAGCGCCAGGTCGAAGGTCGGCCGGGCGACGGCGACGAAGATCAGACGGGAGCTCATGACGGGGAGGTCGGACCGACGGGGACCAGCGCCGCCAGGCGGGCGGCGGTGTCCGGGTCGAACAGGGCGGTGCCGGGGGTGAGGGCGGTCGCGGTGCCCGCCGCCACGCCCGCCCGGACGGCGTCGACGAGGTCCTTGCCGGCCACCAGGGCGGACACGATGCCGGCGACCATGGCGTCGCCGCAGCCGACCGTGCTGCGCACCCGGTCCACCGGCGGAGCGTCGAACCACACGGGCGCGCCGTGGCGGGGGAACAGGGCGGCCCCGTCGGCTCCCAGGGACACGACCAGGGCGCCGACGCGGCCCCGAGCGAGGACCTCGGTGGCGGCCTCGGCGATGTCGTGGCGCCCCGTCAGGCGTCGGCCGACGAGTCGCCCCAGCTCCCGCCGGCTGGGTTTGACCAGGTCGACCTCCCCCCGCACGACCTCGTCGAGGGCGGGCGGGGGCCCGTCGAAGACCCGGAGGGTCCCCGGCCACCGCTCCAACAGGCGCCGGCTGAGGTCGGGACGGGCGTCGGGGGGTTGCATCCCGGCGACGATCACGGCCCGGGGCGTCCCGACCAGCTCGAGGACCTCCTCGACCAGGCGGTCCTCGTCCCCCACCGGCGGTGGCTCGACGACCACCCGGTACTGGGTGCCGTCGAGCCGGTCCCGCAGCGACACCGACTCACGGGTCACGCCGGGCACGTGGACGGCATCGACGGCGACACCCTCGCCGCGCAACAGGGCGGTGAGCTCGTCACCCGTGGCGCCCCCGACGGCCACCACGGCCCGGCAGGCCACCCCGAGCCGGACCAGACCCCGGGCCACGTTCACGCCGCCCCCGCCGGGGTCGCGGTGGTGCTCGACGGCGGTGAGCTTGTGCTCGGGGACGAGGCCGTCGACGGCCAGATCGACGTCGAGCGCCGGTGCCAGGGTGACGGTCACCACCTCGCCGCCGGTGTCGCCCGGGGTGTCCATGACCCCAGAGTGCGCCCGTCGTCGGCGCCGGCCCAGGGACCGAAGTCCCCGACGGCGATCCCGCCGACCCGGGGGCCGGCGGGGGGCTCAGCCGGTCCCGAGCAGGTCGCACCCCCGCTGGAGGGCGTCGATGCACTCCTCGACGAGTTCGCGCACCACGTCGGCCGAACGCCGCACCTCGTTCATCGTCCCGACGATCTGTCCCACGGGGTCGAAGGCCACCGCCCGGGCGGCCTCGGGGTAGCGGTGGACCCGGGCCATGGCCTCGCTGACCGCCATCATCTGCAGGGGCATCCCCAGCGGCTCGGGGGTGTCGGGACGGTCCCACGCTTCGGTCCAGTCGTTGCGGAGCATCCGGCAGGGCTTGCCCGTGTAGGAGCGTGAACGGACGGTGTCTCTGGACGTCGCACGCAGGTAGGACTCGATCTGGGCGGGGGACGAGGCGGCTTCCCGGACGGTCAGCCACAGCGAGCCCGTCCACACACCCTGGGCACCGAGGGTGAGGGCGGCCGCCATCTGGCGTCCGTCGCCGATGCCGCCGGCGGCGAGGACCGGCAGGGGCGCCACCTCGTCGATGACCTGGGGCCACAGCACGATCGATCCCACGTCGCCGGTGTGGCCGCCCCCTTCGTAGCCCTGGGCGACGACGAAGTCGCAGCCGGCCGCCTTGTGGCGGGCGGCCTGGGCGGGGGAACCGCACAGGGCACCGACGGCACGACCGCTGGCCTGGATGCGTTCGATCAGGTCGGGGGGTGGGGTGCCGAGGGCGTTGGCCACACACACCACCCGCTCGTGGCGCAGGATCTCGTCGACCTGGGGGATGGCGGTGGCGGCGGTCCAGCCCATCAGCCCCGAGCCCGGTTCCTCTCCCTCGGGCAGGCGCGGCACCCCGTGCTCGTCGAGGATCCGGCGGACGAAGGCCCGGTGCTCCTCGGGGATCATCTCGGCCAGGCGCTCGGCCAGACGGTCGGCATCGGTCTCGTCGGCACCCTCGTAGCGGGCGGGCAGGACGATGTCGACCCCGTAGGGGTGATCGCCGATGTGCTCGTCGATCCAGTCGAGCTCGACGCGGAGCTGTTCGACGCTGAAGCCCACGGCGCCGAGGACCCCGAGACCGCCGGCTCGCGACACGGCCACGACGACATCGCGGCAGTGGGTGAAGGCGAAGATCGGGAACTCCATCCCGAAGCGTTCCGACAGAGGTGTGCGCACGGTCCCCTCCCGTCTCGGCGGTGGGGTCATGTTCGTCGCCGCCGAGCCGGCGTGCACATCACCATCACGCGCGACCCGGCCCGCACGGAGGCGCCGGAGCGTTCAGGACGCCGGGAGATGGGCGGTGGCGCCGGTGCCGAGCACCCGCAGGAAGATGCCCGAGCGGGGCTTGGGGGTGAAATAGGAGGACTTGGGAGGCATGAGGCGGTCGGCGTCGGCCACCGCCATGAGGTCGTCGACGCCGACGGGGTGGACGAGGAAGCCGACGCACCCCTCCTCGCGGCAGATGCGGACGAGTTCGTCGACCCCGGTCGGGTCGGGGAGGTAGCGCATGGGTGAGCCGGGGACGCCCTCGTCGACGCCGAGCACCGGAACGAGGACCCGCTGGCGCAGGCGCTCGACGTCGAGACGCTCGACGGGGTCGTCGGAGGTCGGGGGCCCCCAGTCGAGGCGGAACCAGCGCCCCTCGAGGTGGACGCCGACGGTCCCGGCCCGACCAGGCCGGGCCTCATCGGGCCCGGCCACCTCGGTCAGGATCCCGACCCCGGTGAGGGCGGCGACGAGGGCGTCGGTGTCCATGCCCGCGGGCCGGGGGGCGAGGCGGTGGAAGGCGTCGACCCGCAGCGCGGTGTCGGGGAAGACGGCGGCGAGGGCCCGGTCCCGCACCGGTGACGGCCCGAGGCGGCGGCGGAGGTCGACGGCGGCCGCCGCCCGGTGGTGCCCGTCGGTCACGTACATGGTCGTGTCGGCGAGGGCGGCGGTGACGGCTTCGACCTCGCTGGGTTCGAGCTCCCACACCTCGTGGGACACCCAGGTGCCGTCGCCGCCGGTGTCACGGTGGGCGAGAAGGGGGGAGCGGGTGCTCGCCGCCTCGAGGACCTCGGTGACGGCGTCGACGTGGCGGAAGGTCACGGCGATGGGGCTGGACTGGGCACCGACGACCTCGAAATGGCGGCTGAGCAGGGTGGTGCGCTCGGGCCGGGTGCCCTCGTGGAGCCGGATCCGCCGGTCGGTGAAGGCGGCGACGGGGACCAGGCCGACGACGCCGAGCTGGTGGTGGGCGGGCCCGTCACCGTGCCCGGTGCCGAGACGGTAGGCGTACAGGGTGCGGCGCCCGCTGGGAGCGAAGACGTCGGCGTCGAGGAGGCGGCGGAGGGCCACCGCCCCTTCGCCCACCAGGGTGTCGAGATCGACGGGGCCGTCGACGTCCTCGTAGGAGCGGGTCACGTTGAAGTAGCTGTAGGGCTCGGCGGCGGCGATGGCCCGCCGTTGGGCCGGGGTGTGGGCGTCGTAGACACCCGAGACCACCCGGGGAGCCCAGCGGGGGCGGACGACCCAGCCGGCGAAGGGTTCGAGCATGCGCTCGGGCGACGACGCAGGGGTGTCTGGTGGGGGCACGAAGGGCTCCGGCGGTCGGGGATCAGGTGGGGGTGAAGGTGACGCCGATGACGTCGGGCAGGGACGCCAGTTCGGGGAGCAGCTCCGCCGCCGGTCCGTTGACGTCGATGGAGGCGACGGCGGCCACCGCCCCCTCGAAGACCCGGTTGCTCATGGTCTCGACGTTGACGTCGTGGCGGCGCAGGAGGTCGAACACGGCGGCGAGGACCCCGACCCGGTCGAGGTGGCGCACGACCAGGGTGCCGGTCCGCGGCGGCGCCGCCGCCAGGTTGACGCAGTTGACGACCTGACCCGAGCGGTAGGCCTCGATCACCTCGACGGTGCCGGCGGCCACCGCCTCCTGGGCCTGACGGGTGGAGGCGCCGATGTGGTGGGTCCCGACGACCCGGGGATGACGGGCCAGGGCGGAGTCGATGGTGCCGACCCCCGCCCCCGGCTCGTCGACGAACACGTCGAGTCCGGCCCGCATCCCCCGCTCGTCGAGGGCCCGCAGCAGGGCGGGTTCGTCCACGATCTCACCGCGGGAGGTGTTGACGAGGATGGCCCCGTCGCGCATGGCGGCGAGGAAGGCGTCGTCGACCAGGCCCGTGGTGGCCGGGGTGACGGGCACGTGGAGGGACACGACGTCGGCGTCGAGGACCTCCTCGAGGGTGTCGACCAGCTCGACCCCGGCCTCGACGGCCCGTGCCACCCGGGCCGGGTCACGGCCGGGCTTGGCCTGGGCCCGCACCTCCATCTCGAAACCCCGTGCCCGGCGGGCCACGGCCAGTCCGATCTCGCCCAGTCCGATGATGCCGAGTCGTCGCCCGGCCAGCCCGGCGGCGTCGGCGTAGGCCTTCTTGTTCCAGCGTCCCGCTCGCAGGTCGGCGGTGGCGTCGGCGATGTGGCGGTCGACGGCGAGGATCAGGCCCAGGGTCAACTCGGCGACGGCGAGAGCGTTGCGGCCGGGCACGTTGCAGACGTGCACGCCGCGGTGGGCGGCGTGCTCGCAGTCGATGGTGTTGGTGCCGGCGCCGGCCCGCACGATCAGGCCGAGCTGGTGGCCGGCGTCGATGGTGGCGGCGTCGACCCTGGTCGAGCGCACCACGAGGACCTCGTGGTCGGCGACCGCTCCGGGCAGATCGGGCGTGGTGAGACCCGCTTCGACGGTGACGGTGTCGCCCGCTCGGCGCAGGGCGTCGACGCAGGCATCGGGGAGGGCGTCGGCGAGGAGGATGCGCATGCGGAGGGTCTCCCGGGGGCCGGTTGGGCTGGCCTCGGTACGC
>RFFY01000263.1 GCA_003697065.1 Actinomyces sp.
GCGGTAGCACACCCGGTCACCCGGCCGGTACGCCCACGGGGAGACGTCAGGGGTGGGCGGGGTGGCGCTCGTCCAGGAGGCGGTGTCGCAGTCGAGGGGAACGCCGGGCGCGGTCGGGACCGAGATCGACTTGTCGATGACGATCACCGCCGAGGTCATGGAGGCGGCCGAAGCGTCGGGGGTGTCGAGTTCGAAGGCCCGGTCGAGATCGACGGGGTTGGGGTCGACCGGATCGGTCCAGGAGATGGGGGTGGTGTCACCGGTGATGGCGACGGTGTTGACGAAGCTGTCACCACCGACGACGGGACGGTCGGCGACGAAGTTCTCCTGGTAGTCGGTACGGACGTGGGAGCTGTAGGCGACGACGAGCTCGTCGTCGGGGACCAGGTCCCGCAGGCTGTTCCACACGATGGTGTAGGTACCGTCGGCGTTCTCGGTGACGCTGTCGGGATCGGTGATGACGCCGGCGACGGTGGGCGCCGGGGCACCGACGAGGGCGTTGTCGCACTCGCCGGTCAGGGGCTGGCTCGGGTTCTCGCTGTCGCCGGAGGCGAGGAGGGGGCACTGGCCGTCGGGGAGGGTGTCGGTGACGACGAGGCTGGCGGCGCTGCGGTACTCGCCGGTCTCGATGACCAGGGTCCAGCGGGGCGTGGTGCCCTGCAGGAAGGAGCCGGTGTCCACCGTCTTGTGGATCGAGAGGTCCTCGGCGATCACGATCTCGCTGTCGGTGTCACTGGTGGCGAGGTCGGCGACACCCGGGTGGTAGATGCCCGACGCCACCGCCCAGTTCTCCCACTGCTGCTCGTCACGGGTGAGGGGACCGGTGTTGTTGTCGAGGTTGGCGATCTCGGCCAGACCGCCGGGCGGGGTGGCGAACAGGGCGTTCTCGCGCAGGGGGATGCCGGCGGCGTACATGATCTCGACCTGCTCCGACGGGGTCATGGCGCGTCCGAAGAGGGGATCGCCGGCGTCGTCGGTCAGGTCCCAACGCACGTGGGTGTAGACGCCGGGCGCCGAGCCGGGGGCGATGGCGTCGGCGGCCAGGGACACGGTGGAGACGACGTCGGGCTGCACGCACACCGCTGTCGGTCCGCCGGTGGGGTCGGTGGGCACGACGCCGTTGCCGAGGGGACCCGATCCGGGGTACTCCTCGGTGCCGGCGCCCGAGGGGTTGGTGACGGGGGTGGCGGAGGTGTTGTCGACGCTGCCGCACGAGAGGAACTCGACGCCGGCGGGGAGGTAGTCGTCGACGACGATCGAACCGGTCGGGTTGACGTGGTTGTTCGACACGGTGAGCGAGTAGGTGGTCCATTCGGCGTGGACGCCCCGCAGCAACTCGGCCTCGGCGTTGGGCTCGACCTTGGTGATCTCGATGGCCTCGATGCGGGTGGTGGCGAGGGCGGTGGCGAAGGCGACGGTGTCCCCGTTGTCGACGTGGGCGCCGGTGGCGTCGAAGTCGGGGATGAGGCGCACGTCGCCGGACATGTAGGCGCCGGCCTCGAGCTGCACCGTCGACCCGACGGGGTAGGTGGCCAGGGAAGGTCGCACGGTCAGGTCGAGGGTGCGGGTGACGCCGATCTGGAGGTCGTCGGTGTTCTCGAACACGAGGGTCGTCTGGCCGGGGGCGGGGCTGTCGGTGTGGACGGCCGGATTCCCCGCCGGCGACGACACGAAGGAGACACCCACCGGGAGCACCACCCGCCACGAGAGGTTGTAGCCGTCGCTCGGCCCGGTGGGATTGCCGGCCGTCAAGGTGACGGCGATGTCGTCGCCGTAGAGCACCGAGTCGGGGGCGCCGAGGGTGAACGCCAGCGATCCGTCGTTCCCGGCGGCGGCGGGCGGGGCCTGGCGCAGGCCCACGACGGTGACGAGCGAGGCGACCAGGGCGGTGACGACGAGGGCGGCCACAGGGCGCGAGAAGCGGCTCATGACGGGGATTCCTCCGGGTCTCACAGCGAGGTGCCATCTCACGGTCGGCGCCGGCGGCCGGATCTTGAGAGTCGTCCGGCCCGTCCGGGGCGGGACGGGGAGCGCGGGCGCCGCCGGGGCGGGCATGATGGGGCCATGGCACTCGATCCCGCCCAGAAGAAGACGGCCCTGCGGGCCATCAACTACGGCCTCTATGTCCTGTGCGCCCGCGACGGCGACGACTACGGCGCCGGTGGCGTCAACTGGCTGTCCCAGGCCAGCTTCGACCCGCCCCTGCTCATGGCCGCCCTGAAGGCCGACAGCGGTTCGGCCGCCATCGTCGGACGGACCGGAGCCTTCGCCGTCAGTGTGCTCGCCGACGACCAGCTCGACATCGGCAAGGCCTTCTTCCGCTCCACCAGTGTCGAGGGCGACACCATCAACGGGGTCCGCTTCGAGCCGGGCCCCGAGACGGGCTGTCCCCTCATCGTCGACTGTCCCTGGTGGTTCGAGGCGCGCGTCACCGACACGGTGGCGCGCGGCGATCACACCGTCTTCGTCGCCGAGGTCGTCTCCGCCGGGGTCCGCAACGAGGACGCCACGCCCCTGGTGCTGCGCTCCACCGGCATGAACTACGGCGGCTGAGGTGGTCGATCCCGCCGGGATCCGCGCCGTCGTGTTCGACATGGGCGGCGTCTTCCTCATCCCCCATCCCGACCCCATCGCCGAGACCCTGGCGGCGGCGGGCGTCGACCACGTTCCCAGCGCCGAGGAGGTGCACCGGGCCCACTACCGGGGGGTCCGGGCCATCACCGACCTGTTGGCGTCGCGTGACGCCGTCGACGAGCTCGACCCCGACGTGTGGGGTCACTACGACCGCGGCTACTACGGGGCGCTCGGCCTCGACGAGGAGGGCGTCGCTGCCGCCTCCGCGGCCCGGGGGCGCCAACGGCGGTCGGGTGCCGGCGGCGTGTGGCGCCACGTTCTCGCCGACAACGTGGCCGCCTTCGCCCGTATCGCCCGCCGCTTCGCCGTGGCCATCGTGTCGAACAACGACGGCACGGCGGCCGCCCAGTGCGCCGAACACGGCATCGCCCAGGTGGGACCGGGTCCCCACACGCCGGTGGTGGCGATCGTCGACTCGACCGAGGTCGGTGTCGCCAAGCCCGATCCCCGGATCTTCCGGCCGGCCCTCGAGGCGCTCGCCGTGGAGCCGGGTGAGGCCCTCTACGTGGGCGACACCGTGCACGCCGACGTCGAGGGAGCCCGGGCCGCCGGCATGCCGGTCGTCCAGCTCGATCCCTACGGGCTGCACGCCGATCACGACCACTGGCGTACCCCCGACGTGGTGGCCCTCGCCGACGCTCTCGGCGCGTGACGACACGCCCCGTGCGCCTGTCGGCGTCGGCGGCGCGGCGTCTCGCCCTGGCCGCCCAGGGCTTCGCCGACCCCCGACCCCGGGGACGCGTCGACCGCCGTCACCTGAGGCGGGCCATGGGCTACATGCAGCTCATCCAGCTCGACTCGATTCCGGTCGTCGCCCGCACCCAGTACCTGGTTCTGCACGCCCGCCTGGGACCCCATGACCCGGACCTGCTCGACCGGATCGCCTACCGCCACGACGAGTGGATGGAGACCTGGGCCCACGAGGCCTCTCTGGTCCCGGTCACCGACGAGCCCCTCTACCGTTGGTCCCGGGCCCGGGCCGAAGCGGGCGAGACGTGGGGGAGCCTGGTCCGGGTGGCACGAGAGCACCCCGACTACGTCGACGAGGTGCTCGCCCAGGTGGCCGAGCGGCCTCTGGCCGCCGGCGAGCTCACCGATCCCCGTCCCCGTGCCGGTGAGTGGTGGGGTTCGCGGTCGCTCGGCTCGTTGGCCCTCGACTGGTTGTTCCGGACGGGTCGGGTCGGGATCCGCCGCCGGCCGGGCTTCGTCAAGGAATTCGACCTTCTCGAGCGGATCGTGCCGGCCGAGATCCGGGCCCTGCCCACCCCCGACGAGGACGAGGCCCACCGGCGCCTCCTCGACCGGGCGGGGTCCGCCCTGGGGGTGGCGACCGTCCAGGACCTCGCCGACTACCACCGCCTACCCCGGCGGCGGGTGCCGGCCCGGGTCGCCGAACTGGTCGAGGAGGGCCGCCTGCTCCCCGCCGAGGTCGAGGGTTGGGAGCGGCCCGCCTTCGTGCACGTGGACGCCGCCCGCCGTCGCCGGCCCCGGGGGCGGGCCCTCCTGTCGCCCTTCGATCCGGTGGTGTGGAACCGCGACCGGGCCCGTCGCCTCTTCGGGTTCGACTACCGGATCGAGATCTACACCCCGGCGGCCCAGCGGCGCCACGGCTACTACGTCCTGCCCTTCCTGCTCGGTGACCGCCTCGTCGCCCGTGTCGACCTCAAGACCGACCGTGGCGCCGGGGTGCTGAGGGTGCTGGGAGCGTGGAGTGAGAACGGCGCCGCCGACGGGGAGCTGGTCGAGGCCCTGGCGGCGGAGCTCGCCGACCTCGCCCGCTTCGTCGGGGTGCCCCGCTGGGAGGTGACCGGCCGGCGCGGTGACCTGACCGGGCCGCTTCGCTCCCGGGCCGGTGACCTGACCGGGCCGGTTCGCTCCCGGGCCGGTGTTCAGCCGGTGCCGCTTCGCTCCCGGGCCGGTGTTCAGCCGGTGGGGTCGCCCGGCGCCGCGTCGGGTCCGACCGGGGGTGCGCCGGGCTCGGGCGGCGGGGCGACGTAGGGGCCGGCCGGCCGGCGCGGCGGGGTGGGGTAGTCGTCGGGGGCGGTGCCGATGCGGAGCCGGTTGAGGCGGTCGAGGCCGGCCTTCACCGAGGCCACGTAGGCGTTGGAGTGGTTGTAGCCGAACACGGCGGCGTTCCAGGTCTCCCAGCGTGACAGGCGTCCGTAGGAGCACAGGTAGGCGGCCGCGGTCATGGCGGCGTCGTCGATGTCGTGGGGGTCGAGGCGTCCGTCCTTGTCCCCGTCGCGGGCCCAGCTCTGCCACGTCTGGGGCACGAACTGGAAGGGACCGATCGCCCGGTCGTGGACGGGATCACCGTCGATGCGGCCCCCGTCGGTGTCGGCGATGGCGGCCACGGTCTCGCCGGCACCGTCGACGGCGATCCCGTCGAGGCGCAGGCCCACGATGGGCCGGTCGGTGCGGCCGTCGACGAGCAGGTGGGCGCCCCCGTGGGTGCCGTGGGCGGACTCGACACCGGCGACGGCGGCCAGGGTGGCCCACGAGAGGCGGCAGCCCGGCTCGAAGACGGTGTGGACCAGCTCGGCCCGCACGTAGGCGTCCAGGGCGCGGGGGGTGAGGGGCGCGGCGCCGTGGACGGGGGCGAGGATCCAGCGGGGAGCGAGTTCGGTGATGAGCCCGGCGGAGCGCCGGTCGAGTTCGTCGAGGTGGGCGTCGAGGATGTGCAGCTCGACGCGGAGGCGGGCCACGGTGTCGGCGAGGGTGTCGCGGGTGGCCACGGCGGCGGCGAGCTCGTCGGAGGTGCGGGCGAGGGTCTCCTCGGCGGCGGTGACGCGTCTTTGCATCTCCTCGAGGGTGGTGGCGGTGATGGCGAGGTGGCGGTCGGCGCCGAGAACCCGGTCGGCGTCGACGGCGAGGAGGTCGTCGTCGCGGGCCTGGCCCCCCTGGTACAAGGCGATGGCGACGCTGCTGAGCCGGTCGCGGTCGGCGGCCAGGTCGGCGGCGGCGGCGTCGCGGTCACGGGTGCGTTCGTCGACGGTGATCCGGGCCCGCACGAGGGCGGCCTCGGTGGCGTCGAGGTCGGCGACGGTCGTCTGCCGCGAGGTGGTGGTGGCGATGCGCTGGCGGGCCAGGGCGACCAGGGTGGCGCCGAGGCGGCCGGTCTCGGGATCGGGGTCGATCCGCACCCCGAGCGCCTGGGGGGTGAGGGCGGTGGCGTCGCGCCAGGTGTCGCCCCAACCGGCGGCGTCGAGCTCCTCGACCAGCAGGGTCCCGTCGGCGGCGACGGTGGCGGCGTCGACCTCCTCGCTCGCCGCGGTGTCACCGCTCGTGGGCGCGCCCGCCCCGGCGAGCGGACCCGGAGCGGCGACGAGCAGGGCGGTGGCGACGAGCAGGCTCGCCACCCGCGGGCCCGGGCGCCGCCGGCCCCGGCGACCGGGGCGGCGGGGGTGCAGGGGATCGACGGCGGCGTGGGAGGATGGGAGCGTCACCGCTACCCGGTTCGGCACCTGGGACCCGGGACTGAAGGACCAGGCTGAAGGAACGGACTGAAGGAACGGGCGGCCGCGAGCCCGCCGACGAGGAGGACCACCGGTGAGCATCCGGGTCGAGCCATCGGAGCTGGCAGGAGCGGCCGCCGCCCACGGGCGGGCGGCCTACGTCGTCACCGTGGGTGCCGATGGTCGGCCCCGTGTCGTGCACGTCGAGGTCACGGTGGACGGGTCGTCGGTGACCTGCCGTCCCGGGCGGTCCACGCGGCGCAACGTGGCCGCCGGGTCACCCGTCACCTTGGTGTGGCCCCCCGCCGACGACGGGTTCAGCCTCATCGCCGACGGTACGGGACGTGCCGGCGACGACGCCTCCCGGGAGCCCGGCGACGGTGCCGGGACGGACTCCGGCGACGACGCCTCCCGGGAGCCCGGCGACGGCGCGGGGACGGACTCCGGGGTGATCGTCGTGGAGGTCACCTCCGCCGTCCGTCACCGCCCGGCCCCGCCGGCCCCGCCCTCCTGACCGTCGGCAGGCCCGGCCCCGCCGGCCCCGGGGTCCTGACCGCCGACAGGCCCGGCCCCGCCGGGCCGATGGGGTGACATCACGGCGATGGCGGTGGAGATCCCCAGCTCCCGGGTGCGCAGGGTGGCGATGCGCCGGCCGGGCTGCACGGCGGGTCGCACGGGCCCGAGGGCGTCGCCGAGCACGGCGGCGGTGTGCTCGATGTCGGCCACGGTGAGGGCCAGGCCCCACACCCGGGTCGGTCCCGCCCCGTGGGCGCTGTCGTCCCCCACCAGCTCGGCGATGACGTCGCCCAGCCAGAAGAAGGTCTGGCGGCGGGTCGCGTCGCCGGCCGGGATCCGTCGGACCCGGCGGACCTCGAGCCCGGCGGCCACGAAGGCGGCCGTGGTGCGGTCGCAGTCGGGGGTCACCAGCACGATGTGGTCGAGCCGGCGGACCCCGTTGGGATGCCGGACGGCATGCCCGGCGTCGGGGCGCTCGTGTCCGGCGTGGTCCGGCCCGGGGGACGCCGGGGCGTGATCACACCGGGGGAGACCGTCGAGGTCGGCGTCGATGCCGGTGATCCCCACCCCGGTGACGCCCCGCTCGTCGGCGGGCCGTCCCCCGCTGCCGGTCAGCACCACCTCCACCCCGCCGAGGCGGACCCGCGGGGGCGGGCCGGACCCCACGGTGAAGCCGGCGGCCCGCCAGGCGTCGGGATCGTCGGCGATCTCCAGCACCCGCAAGGCGACGGGCGAGGTCGGGGCAGGGGGAGAATCCGGTGGCACGGGTGGCACGGGTGGCACGGGCGGTCGGGGTGGCACGGGAGGATCCGGTGGCACGGGTGGCACGGGTCCACTGTGGTGGGGCCGGCGGTGCCGGTCCACTCCGGAGCCGGGCGACCGGGTCGGCTCGGGGCATCGGCCCCGGGGTGACCGGGTCCGGGCGCCGGAGCCGGGGTGGCACGGGGGTAGGGTCGGCGCCCGTGAGCTTCGAGACCTTCGACGATCTGCTCGATCTCGCCGAGCACGGCCCCGACACCTACGTCGGTCGTTCCGCCGTGTACCCGTGGGACCGGGTCTACGGGGGCCAGGTGGTGGCCCAGGGCCTGTGGGCGGCGATCCGCACCGTCGAGCCGTCCCATCGGGTGCATTCGGTGCACGCCTACTTCATCCGTGGGGGCGATCAGAGCGAACCCATCCGCTTCGAGGTCGACCGGATCCGCAACGGGCGGTCCTTCGTCACCCGCCGGGTGGTGGCCCGCCAGTCCTTCGGGGCGATCCTCAACCTGTCGGCCTCGTTCCACCGACGCGAGGAGGCGCCCGACACGACGGCCCTGCCCTTCCCCGCCGACGTGCCGCCGCCCGAGGAGCTCGAGCCCGCCGACTGGGGTCCCCTGATGGAGCGCCGTCCCGTGCCCGGCGACGGTCCCCGGGTGCGCTCGTGGCTGCGGGTGGTCGGCCCTCTCGGTGAGGATCCCGGCGTCCATGCCGTGGCCCACGCCTACGCCAGCGACGACCTGGCCACCGAGGCGGTGATGGTCACCCATCCGCGGGGCCGGCCCGACTGGGGGTCGGGTGACGCCGAGTGGCCCTACATGGGGGCGTCGCTGGACCACACCGTCTGGTTCCATCGTGACGCACCGGCCGACGACTGGCTACTGCACGACCTGCGGGGCGTGGGCGTGTACGGGGCCCGGGGCCTGGCCCTGGGCGAGGTGTGGACCCGTGACGGGGTCCACGTGGCGACCATCGCCCAGGAGGTGCTGCTGCGCGAGCGGCGCCGACCCGACGGGGACGGGACGACGACGGGGAGCGCCCCGTGACCTTCGTGATCCGCCGCCCGGCGGCCCGGGTGGTGCTGCTCGATCGCCGGGGGCGGGTCTTCCTCATCCGGGCGGAGGACCCCATCGACCCCCGCAAGGCACCCTGGCTCGAGATCCCCGGTGGGGGGATGGGCTTCGGGGAGGACTCCGCCGAGGCCGCCCGTCGGGAGTTGATCGAAGAGACGGGGATCGTCGAGGTGGAGATGGGCCCGTGTGTGTGGGTCCAGGAGGTCGAGTACGACTTCGCCGGCTACCACTTCCACTCCTTCGACCGCATCCACGTGGCCTGGACCGAGGGCGGCGTCTACCGGCCGCGGGGGCTCGAGGCGCTGGAGGCGGCGGCCTTCGTGGGGGCGCGCTGGTGGACCCTCGACGAGCTGGCCGCCGATCCCTCACCCACCGTCCCCGCCCGCCTCCGCGAGTTCCTGCCGGCCCTGGTGGCCGGTGAGCTGCCCGACGAACCGATCGACATCAGCCCCCTCGCCGGGCCGCCCCCGCCGGGTTGACCGCGGCTCAGACGTTGACCGCGGCTCAGACGTGCCCGGCGTCGGCGTCGGTGTCGCTCGTCTCGCTCGTCTCGCTCGGGCCGTCGACGCTGGTCGAGTGCTCGATCGAGGGCGGCCGACCCCTCAGCCCGGCCCAGGCGAGTTCGGCCACCTGGGCGGCCAGGGCGGCGGCGTCGCTGGGGCGCCCGGTGCGCAACCAGTGACGACCGGTGGCCTCGGCCAGGCCGACGAGGCCGTGGGCCAGGGTCAGGCGGTCGAGGGTGTCGAGGCCCTCGGTGGTGATGAGGTCGGCGATGAGCCCGGCGATGGTGGACTCGACCTCGTAGACGGTGGCGGCGAACTCGGGGTCGACGCGCACGCCCTCACCGAACAGGACGGCGAAGGCCTGGGGTCGCTCGTCGATGAAGGCGAAGTAGGCGGCGAAGCCGTGCCGAACCTGCTCGTGGGGTGACAGGGCGGGGTCGGCGGCGGTGATCACGGCGTCGGTGAGGCGCCGGCCGACCTCGCGGAGCACCTCGAGGTAGAGGCGGTGCTTGGACGGGAAGTGCTGGTACAGGACCGGTTTGGTGACCCCGGCCCGCGCCGCGATCTCCTCCATGGTCGTGTCGTGGTAGCCGGTGTCGGCGAAGGCATCGAGGGCCACGTCGAGGAGCTGGGTTCGCCGCTGATCGGCGGGCAGGCGAGCCGGTCTCACGCTCGCACCCTACCCACCCCCTTGCGTTCCGGCTCCCGTATCGCCCACCTCCCCCTTGCGTTCTGGCTCCCGTATCGCCCGCCCCACGGTCGTGTGCGGAGCCAGAACGCAGGGGGGGAAGGGGTCACCAGGTGTGGTCGCGGTCGGCGCGGTCGGCGGCGCGCACTGCGTAGCCGGCGACGATGGCGGGGGCCAGGGCCACCGAGCCGACGATCAGGCAGGTGACGACGAGGCGGGCGTGGGTCTCGGTCAGGCCCGTCACGAAACCCACGACGAACACCACCACGGCGATGCCGAACAGGGTGTAACCCAGGCGCTGACCCCAGTCGGCGGCCCGGGCGATGCGGGCCCGGCGGGCCCGGACCGGGTCGTCTGTGCTCACCCCGCGCACCCTAGCGGCCCCGCCCGCCGACCCCCTGGGCGTCGGGCAGCCAGCCCCGTCGACCCAGCAGGTCGGCCAGGCGTCGTCGCAGGACCTCCAGAGACAGGTGGCGGGCCACCACCGCGCGGTTGTGCTCGAGCAGGCCGGGATCGGGAGCGGCGAGGAAGGCGGCCAGGGGCGCCACGTCGTCGGTCGGGAACCAGCGGAAACCCAGGCGGCGGAGCTCGTCGGCCACCGGATAGTCGCCCACGGCGACGGGGCGACGGTGGATCGAGGCTTCGACCGGGGGGTTGCCGAACCCCTCCCAGGTGGACGGGAAGACGACGGCGTCACAGGCGGCGTAGGCCGCGGCCGTCGAAGCGGGAACGCCGTCGATGTCGGGCACGCCGCGGACCACCCGGCACGGGGCCTCCTCCAGCAGGGCCGCCAGCTCGTCGGCGTAGTCCTCCTCGGCTGGTCCCCACAGCCAGTAGACGGCGTCGAGCTCGGCGGCCATGGCCAGGGCCCGGGGCACGTTCTTGCGGGCGATGGCCCGGACGGGGTGGGCGAGGAGGATCTCGTCATCGCCCACGCCGAGAGACGCCCGGACCCGGGCCCCCAGAGCGGGCGGCGCCGGCTCCTCGAGGGGGAAGCCGTTGGGGATGCAGACGGCCTCGAGGCCCCGCTCGACGAACTGGCGTCGGGTGAGCTCGTTGATGGTGACGTGACACCAGGCGGGATCGTCGGGGGGGAGAGCGGTCACGTGGGCGAACCGCGGGCGCTGCCAGGGCGGGTCGTGGTGGTGCAGGAGAGCGGGTCGGCCCGCCAGCACCCCGGCCACGGCCAGGGCGGCCTCGACGTTGAGGGGGATGGTGCACAGGTTCTCGACCACGACCAGGTCGACATCGCCCAGGGCCGCCTCGATGCTCCGGCGGTCGGGCGGGACACGGGCGTCGATGGCGAGGCCCGCTACGGTGCGGTCGACCGGCCCCTCACCGGCGACGGTCACCACCTCGAATCCCAGGCTCTGCAGCACCCGGGACCAGTGGGCGGCCACCACCGACACCCCGTCGCCGCCCCCCAGACGGAACGACACGATGGCGCACCGACCGGTTCCGGATCGACCGGACCCCCACGGACTCCCCACGGACACGGACACCACGATGCCCGACGGCACCGACGACCCCACCCTCTCGCCCGAGGACCTCTCCCGTTTCGAGGAGCGGGTGCGGTCGGTGCTCGAGGCGGCCTGGGTCGATCTGGGCCCGGCAGCCGACGGGACCCCGCGGGGCTACACCGCCCCCCATCCCGAGGTGTACCCCTGGCTGTGGTCGTGGGACTCGTGCTTCCACGCCCTCGTGTGGGCCCGCCTCGGACGGCCCGACCGGGCCCTCATCGAACTGGCCGAGGTCTTCGCCCACCAGGGTCCCGACGGCTTCGTGCCCCACATGGGTTACCAGCGCCGTCCCGGTCACCACGCGGCCTTCTGGGGCCGGCCCGCCTCCTCGTGCATCACCCAGCCCCCGATCTTCGGTCACACGGTGGCCGAGCTGGCACGGCGTGGGATCGAGGTTCCCGAGCGCCTGGTGGAGGCGTCGCGGGCCGGGGTGCTGTTCCTGCTGCGCCACCGGCGCCGCGACCCGAGTGGCCTCGTGCGCGTCGTGCACCCCTGGGAGACGGGCTGCGACGACTCGCCCCGCTGGGACGACCTGTGCCCCGGTGGCTTCGACCGCGAACGCTGGCGGACCGTCAAGGGCGACCTGGTGGCCACCGTCGAGTTCGCCCCCACCGGCTCACCCGTCGACAACCCCGCCTGTCCGGTCGCTCCCGCCGGCTTCAACGCTCTCGTCGCCCACGCCGCCGCCGAACTGGCCACCGTCACCGGTGACGACGAGCTGGCCGCCGGCGCCCGCGAGGTGGCCGACGCCCTCGACGCCCGCTTCGATCCGGGCCTCGCCACCTGGGTCGACGCCGGTGTCACGGAGCGCGGGTCGGGTCGGGTGCGGACCGTCGATGCCCTGTGCGGGGTGCTCGTGACCGGTGACGCCCGTGCCCGCTCGGCGGTGACGGCGGTGCTCCTCGACCCGGCGGCCCACGCCTCGCCCCACGGCCCGACCGGGGTGCACCGGGCCGAGCCCGCCTACTCGTCCACCGCCTATTGGCGGGGGCCGGTGTGGCCCCAGCTCGCCTACCTGCTGCGTGCCGGGCTCGGAGGCGGACCGGGCGGCGGGGAGGTGGCCGCGTCGACGGTGCGGGGGGCACGCCGATCGGGTCTGGCCGAGTACTGGGAGCCCGACACCGGCCGGGGACTGGGGGCGGTGCCCCAGTCCTGGTCGGGCCTCGCTGTGGTGCTGGCCGACGCTCTCGTCGACGGCACCGCCTGACCTGCGGGCCCCGGCGCCGACCGGGGCGCCGGCCCCGACCCCGCCCGGGGAACGGCCGCCGGAGCCGTCCGGGGTGCCCCCGGGCGGTGAGCCGGGGTGTGCAC
>RFFY01000264.1 GCA_003697065.1 Actinomyces sp.
ATCTCGATGGCCAGGTGGAACACGACCGCGACCCCGACGGCCCACCACCGGGTCCGCCGGAACCACAGCCCCAGCCCGATGAACAGCTCCGTGGCGAGGGCGGCCGGTGCCAGCACGGCGAAGAACCAGCGACTGACGAGCACCTGGTGGACCCACCCGTCGAAGGCGGCGGGGATGAGGTCCTCGGCCACCAGGGTGCGATCCCACAGGACCCGGCCGGTCACCCAGTCCGGGTTCATCAGCTTGGTCGTGGCCGAGGTGAGGTACACCGACGAGGTCACGACGCGCAACAACAGGACCGGCCACGTGTAGCCGACGGTCGACGGTGCCCGACCCCGGCGCCGGGCGAGCACGGCGTCGAGGGCGAAGGCGCGCCCGGTGGGCAGGAGGCTCAGACCGAAGAGGATCCACACGAGGAAGGCCCGGTTGTGGCTGAACGCCGTGGCATCGAGCACGAGCAGGTACAGCACCGAGGCGAGGGCCACCACACTCGCCACCCGGCTCGCCAGGCCGATCACCATGAACCCGCCGGCCGCGACACCGGCCCACAGCACGAGCCGGTAGACGTCGACTCCCGGCACGGGCAGCCAGTCCCACCAG
Organism: Actinomyces sp.; assembly: GCA_003697065.1. Lineage (GTDB taxonomy): Bacteria > Actinomycetota > Acidimicrobiia > Acidimicrobiales > Aldehydirespiratoraceae > J010. Next base: position 601 of record RFFY01000264.1, read on the forward strand.
GGCGCCATGAAGCGCTCGGGCGGCAGACGCCCGGCGGTGAGCGTGGGCCAGAAGTGGCGGATCACGATCGCCCCGAAGGCGGCCCGCATGAGCCCCGTCAGGCGCAGGTCGGCGCGGTCGTCGACCAGACGGCCGAGCAGGCCTTGAGGCCAGCCACCCGTCCCACCGGTCGACCGGCCCGCCGATGGGGCCGCAGGGGCGGCCGCCGTCACGGGCCGGTCTCCCGTTCGTCCCCGGTCAGGATGATGACGCGGGGGTCGTGGCGGTTGTGGATCACCGTCACCCGGGCCTCGAGCCGGACGGTGTCGGGGTCGTCGGGGATGTGGCGGACCACCCAGTCCAGGGCGCGGTCCAACAGGTCCACGATGGCGCGGGCACCGCCCCGGGCGTGTCCCGGCCGCCACGGCGACGCCAGCGACCCGACCCCGACGAGTTCGTTCCAGTCGTAGACCCAGGTGCCGTCGTCGACGGGGAGACGACGACCGTCGGCGGTGACACGCACGATCTCGGCCTGCCACACGTCGCTGTCCTCGAAGGGGCGGAAGCCGAAGCGCTTGTGGGGGTCCGCTCCGCCGTTGACGATCAGGGCGAGGTGGACGGCGACGGCACCGACGAGGGTGACCGCCGCCAGCCTCCGCCTCCAGGGGGGCCGCGCCTCGCCGCCGGTGCCCCCGGTCCCGACGGTGGGCGCGGCGCTCACCGGTTGCCTCAGGTGCGCCGCGTGCGCAGGGCGGGCATCCAGCGGGGACCGGCGGTGGCCTCGATCCGGGCGAGGAAGGCGTCGTGACGAGCCTCGACCAGCTCGCAGAAGCGCTGGGTGGCCTCCCGGCCCACGGCCTCCCACACCGGTGCCGTCAGCTCGTCGGTGCGGCGCTCGAGCTCTTGCCGGAAGCGTCGTCCCTCCTCGGAGAGGGCGCCACCCGACGCGAACCCCTTGGCCTCCAAGCGGCGCCAGCCCTCGGCGATGGCCTCGTCGCCGTGGCCGCGGCTACGGGCGATCCACTCCTCGCTTCCGTACTGCTCGACGTCGACCATGGCGGCGTGCAGGAGACCCACCTCGACCCCGTCCAGGTCGGCGGCGGCGCACAGGGCCCAGTGGTTGTCGCCTCTCAGCTCGCGCAGACAGTTGACGGCCTGCCAGGCCCACAGCACCGGCCGGTCGGCCGAGCGCTCCTGGGCCCGGTGAGCGGCGAACATGACGCGGGCGCCCGGATGCACGGCGTCGACCCCGCGCCACAGGTGCTCGCCGATCTCGGCGAGTTCGTCCCCGAGTCCCGGGGCGATGTCGGCGAGACCGGGCTCGATGGCGGCGTTGCGCACCTCGACGATCGCCGCTTCGTCGGTGACACCCCGGTAGGCCGCCATCACCGCCGCCACCACGTCGGGATGGATCGAATAGGTCGCTGCCACCGCCACGGCGGGGGGCACCGGCCCCAGGGCGGCGAGACGCCAGGCGACGATCCAGCCGACCCCGTCGGGCACGCCCAGCTCGGCGTAACGGCGGATCGCCTCCGGATCCCACATGAGCCAACCCACCAGGTCGTGGGCGGCCCGGCCGGCGCGGGCCGTCAGCTCGAGCAGCTCGGAGCCGGTCACGGGCGTCGATCCCGGGCGGTGTCGACCGCCGTGCTCCGCCTCAACTCCCGCGGCCCCATCAGCTTCGCCATCAGATGCTCGCCCGCCACCACCGGCGGGTAGCGCGGTGGTCGGTCGGGGCCGGTGCAGGTGGGCACGCAGGTGATGATGGCATCCCAGTTGGCGTCGAGGAAGAAGGCGGTGCTGCGGCGGCGCTCGATCCCGACGGCCGAGGGCGGCAGGACCCGGTGCAGGGTGGACCGCCAGCGGTCGTTGGTCCACTCGGCGGTCAGGTCGCCGAGGTTCACCAGGAGTTTCCCGGGATCGGGCCGGACGTCACGCCAGCGCCCGTCGGGGTCGAGGATCTGCAGTCCCGGCCGACCGTCGGCCCACAACACGGTGACGACGCCGTAGTCGGTGTGGGCGCCCATGCCCAAGGGGTCGGTGCTCGGCGCGGCGCCCCGACCCACCGTTCCCGGACCCGATCCGGGCCCCCGCCCCCCGCCGGCGCGGTAGTCGATGATGCGCATGGTGGTCGTCGAGCGATCGACGAAGGGCCGGAACCAACCGGGCTCCAGCCCCAGGGCCACGGCGAACACCTCGGTCAGGGTGAGCGCCACCCGGCGGGCCTCACGGAAGTAGGCGACGAGAGCGTGACGGAACCCGGGAAGACCCGAGGGCCACACGTTGGGAGCGAAGAAGCGGTGACGCTGGGCGGCGTAGAAGGGGTCGCGGGTGTCGACCTCGTCCTCGCCGATGTTGAAGGCCTCGAACAGGTCGGGCGGACCGTCCTCGCCGAGGCTGTAGGCGAGAGCCTCGGCCCCCGGAGGGCTGTAGCCGCGGTTGGCGCCCAGGTCGGCCGGCCGCACCGCCATCTTCGCCTCGAGGGGCAGGTCGAAGAAGGCGGCCGACGCCCGTTCCATGGCGGCGATGACGGCCCCCGGTATCCGGTGACCGGCGAGCTGCAGGAAGCCCAGCCGACGGCAGGCGTCGTCGAGGTTCGCGGCCACCGCCGCCTGCTCGGCCGCCGTGCCCTCCCACCACCCCGACAGGTCGACGGTGGGCACCTCGAGAGGCGGTTCCTCGGCCGGCCCGGCGGCGGGCGGGGCCGCGGGCCCACCCGCCGGGGACGTCGGGGTGCCGCTGGCGTGGTCGTCGGTCACCGACCCCGATGCTAGGCGACCCGTCCCCACCGGACGAGTGAGCCACGGGCGCCTGGCAGCGGCGGCGAGGCTGGGGCCGAGCGGCGGGGGCGCGGCTGGGGGACAATGGAGCCGTGGGCGCCGCCGAGCTCCTCGTCGACGAGGCCATCGAGCTCGTCGAACGCTGGCTGGTCGAGGCCGACCGGGTCCAGCGCCGGGCCGAACGGCGGGTGGCCGAGCGCCTCCACGGACTCGTGACCGACCCCGACGGGGTCGCCTTCACCATGCGCTTCGTCGACCGGGTCGTGCGCCCCGAGAGCGACCGGGTGGCGGCCCACCAGCTCCACGAGCTGGTGGCCGAGCACCGCCTCCCCGCCTTCCTCGGCCCGCTCGACCGGACCCTGCTGCGCACCGGTGCCGGTCTCGCTCCCCACCTGCCCCGCCTGGTCATGCCCCTGGCCCGACGACGCCTGCGTGCCCTCGTCGGCCATCTCGTGGTCGACGCCGACGACCCCTCCCTCGCCGCCCGCCTCGAGCCCCTGCGGGCCGACGGCTTCCGGCTGAACGTCAACCTGCTGGGCGAGGCGGTCCTCGGCGAGAGGGAGGCCCGCCGCCGGCGCGACGAGGCCCTGCGCCTCCTCGCCCAACCCGACGTCGACTACGTCTCGGTGAAGGTGTCGGGCATCGTGTCCCAGCTCGCACCCTGGGACCACGAGGGCAGCATCGCCCGGGTCAGCCGGCGTCTCCGCCCCCTCTACGAGGCGGCCGCGGCCACCGACCCGCCCACCTTCGTCAACCTCGACATGGAGGAGTACCACGACCTCGAGCTGACCCTCGACGTGTTCACCCGCCTCCTCGACGAGCCCGCCCTGCACCACCTCGACGCCGGGATCGCCATCCAGGCCTACCTTCCCGACGCCCTCCCCGCCCTCGAGCGCCTCGTGACCTGGGCCACGGCCCGCCACGAGCGCACCCACGGGGGTCGACGGGGCGGTCGCATCAAGATCCGTCTGGTGAAGGGCGCCAACCTGGCCATGGAACGGGTCGAGGCGGCAATGCGGGGCTGGCCCCAGGCGCCCTACGACACCAAGGCCGACACCGATGCGAACTACCGCCGTTGCGTCGACTGGGCCCTCACCGGCGACCACACCCGGGCCGTGACCATCGGGCTCGCCAGCCACAACCTCTTCGACGTCGCCTGGGCCCGCCTGCTCAGCGTCTCCCGCGGCGTCGACGACCGCATCGAGTTCGAGATGCTGCAGGG
>RFFY01000265.1 GCA_003697065.1 Actinomyces sp.
AGACCCTCGAGGAGACGGGCCTGTGGCTGGGCGGTCCCGCACGGGAGGCGGCGGTCGCCGCCCGCGCCGACATCGAGGCGGGACGGGTGACCCTGGCCGAGGTGGCGGGGGCCGGGTGCATCGACGCCGCGGCGTTCGCCGTGGCCGGGCACTGGGTGACCCCGCCCGGTGCCCCCCGCCGCTACGACACCCGCTTCTTCGCCACCCGGGTGTCTCCCGAACGCGCGGCCGACGTGTCACCCGACGGCACCGAGGTCGTGGCCGTCCGCTGGTGGCGCCCCGGCGAGTTGATCGAGGCGCTGGCCGCCGGCGAGGTCGACGCCATGGAGCCCACCCGGGCGTTCATCGGTGCCCTGGCCCGCCACGACACCGCCGCCGGCGTGCTGGCCGCCGCCCGGGCTTTCGAGCCCCCACCCCGGCCGGGCTGGGTGGCGTTCTGAGCCCCCGGCTCAGGCCACCCCGAGGGCGGTGAGGGCGGTGGCGACGTGGAGGGCCACACCGTCGGCCAGGGCCGGTTCGTGCAGGCGCATCCGGTTCGAGTGACACGGTGGCGCGGTGAGGGAATCGGCGATGTCGTCGGGGCACACCCCGAGGAAGGTCATGGCGCCGGGGACCTTGGCCGTGACGTAGGAGAAGTCCTCGGCCCCCATGACGGGCGCCGGGAGCTCGAACCAGCGGTCCTCGCCGAGCACCCGGCGGGCCACCCCGGCGACGAGGTCCACCGCCCCCGCGTCGTTGACCGTCACCGGGTAACCGGCGTCGACGCGGACGTCGGCCTCGGCCCCGTGGGCGGCCGCCACCGATCCGACCAGACGGGGGAGGGCCTCGTGGACGTGGAGGCGGGTCGTCTCGGACACGGCGCGGATGGTGCCCTCGAGCACGGCCCGCTCGGGGATCACGTTGGTGGTCGTGCCCGCTTGGACCCGGGTGACCGACACCACGGCGGGATCGAAGGCGTTGAGCTCGCGGGTGACGAGAGTCTGCAGCCCGGTGATGACCTCGGCGGCCACGGGCACCGGGTCGCAGCAGAAGTGGGGGGTGGAGGCGTGACCGCCCCGACCCACGATCTCGATGTGGAAGGTGTCGGCCGACGCCATGATCGACCCGGGCCGGGAGGCGGCGAACCCGGCGGGGATGTTCGGGGTGATGTGGAGCGCGTAGGCGGCATCGACCCCGTCGAGCACCCCGGCGGCCACCATCTCGACGGCGCCCCCGAAGCCCTCCTCGCCCGGCTGGAACATGAAACGGACCCGGCCCGCCAGCTCGTCGCGCCGGGCGGCGAGGAGGCGGGCGGCCCCCACCAGCATGGCGACGTGGGCGTCGTGACCGCAGGCGTGGGCGGCGCCGGGAACGCAGGAGCGGAAGTCGACGTCGGTGTCCTCGTCCATGGGGAGAGCGTCGGTGTCGGCCCGCAGGAGCACCGTCGGGCCGTCGCCTCCGCCGCCCACGAGATCGGCCACCACCGAGGTCAGCTCGTCGCCGCCGACGCTGACCTCGAGCCCGAGACCGTCGAGGGCGGCGACGATCAGGTCGCGGGTGCGGGGGTTGGCCAGGCCCAGCTCGGGATGGCGGTGGATGTCGCGACGCAAGGCGACGACCTCGTCGAGCAGGTCGCGGGCCTCGGCCGGCACCGTGGCCAGCGGGGACGAAGCGGTGGGGACGGACGCGGTGGTCGGCGTGGGGTTCATGGGTCACCTCTCGGTCGGCGTCCCCACGCTAGACGGCGGCGAACCCGCCGGCCCCTCGCGTGATCCGGCCCCGAGTGATCGGCGCGCGTGGGATCTGACGGGTGGGGCCGCCGGGTCTAGGGTGCCGCGGACCGCCGCTGCGCTCCCGCCCGGGACGCGCCGAGGACCGGGGGAGGACCCATGGCCGCCGTCGACTTCGCCGCCTTCGACGCCGACAACCACTACTACGAGGCCGAGGACGCCTTCATCCGCCACCTCGACCCCGCCTGGCGCAAGCGCTGCATGCAGTGGGCCGAGATCGACGGCCGCCGGCGCCTCCTCGTCGCCGGTCGCGTCAACCGCTTCATCCCCAACCCCACCTTCGATCCGGTGGCCCGCCCCGGCTGCCTCGACGACTACTTCCGGGGCCGGGTGTCGGTCAGCGACATGCGCGAGGCGTTCGGGGAACTCGAGCCGATCTCACCGGCCTACCGCGAGCGCGAGGCCCGCCTCGCCCTCATGGACGAACAGGGCCTCGAGGGGTGCCTGCTCTTCCCCACCCTGGCGGTGGGCATGGAGGCGGCTCTCGAGCACGACCCGCCCGCTCTGCTGGCCGCCTTCGACGCCTTCAACCGCTGGCTCGACGACGACTGGGGCTTCGCCCACCGGGACCGGATCTTCACCGCCGGTTACCTCACCCTCGTCGATCCCGACTGGTGCCTCGACCAGATCGAGCGCATGCTCGGGCGGGGCCTGCGGGTCGTGAACATCCGCCCCACCTCGGTCGTCGACGGGGCGGGAGGACGGCGCAGCCTCGGTCACCGCCTCCACGAACCCGTCTGGCGCCGCCTCGAGGAGGCGGGGGTGGCCGTCGCCATGCACTCCGGTGACGCGTCCTACGGGCACCTGGTCGAGCACTGGGGGCTGCCGTCGGAGTTCGAGGCGTTCCGCTACGACCCCCTGCGGAGCCTGTTGACGATGTCCCCGATCAGCGACGCCGTCGCCAGCCTCATCGCCGACGGGGTGCTCAGCGCCCACCCGGGCCTGCGGATCGCCACCATCGAGAACGGCTCGGAGTGGGTCGCGCCCCTCGTCCGCAAGCTCGAGAAGACCTACGCCCAGCACCGTCACGCCTTCGACGAGGATCCCGTCGAGGTGCTGCGGCGCCAGGTGTGGGTGTCGCCCTACTACGAGGACGACCTGGTGGGACTGGCCGGGGTGCTGGGGACCGAGCGGATGATCTTCGGATCCGACTATCCCCACGCCGAGGGCCTGGCCGATCCGGTGTCCTTCGTCGACGACCTCGAGGGCTTCGATTCGGCGGCCATCCGACGCATCATGCGCGACAACGCCCGCGAGCTCGTGGGTCTCGCTGCCTGAGGGGTCGGGTTCTCGGCCGCCCGACCCGGCCCGCCCGACGTGGTCCGCCCCCGAGGCCGGCCGGTAGCGTGCCCGCCATGTCCGTGATGCTGCCCGGGTCCCGCCTGGCGGCGTCGATGGTCACCGTCGACGCCGAGTCCTTCCGTATCAGCCTCCACCTGCTGGGTGTCGCCGTGTGGATCGGGGGTCAACTGGTGGTCGCCGCCCTGGTGCCCGTCCTGCGCAGCCTCGGCGAGGACGCTCCCCGTCGGGCGGCTCGACGCTTCGGTCAGGTGGCGTGGCCCTTCTTCGCTCTCACCGTGGTCACCGGTATCTGGAACCTCTTCGAGGTCGATCTCGACACCGTCGACACGAGCTACAACGTCACCCTGGGGCTCAAGCTCCTTCTCGTGGCCGCCTCGGGCACGGCGGCCGCCGTGCACTCCCTGACGGACTCGCCGGCCCTGCGGGGCATCACCGGGGCGGGTGCCCTGGTGGCCGGGTTGGGCGCCCTGTACTGCGGCGTGCTGTTGGTGGTGTGACCCCTCGGCCCGTGGCGGGACGGCGGTGAGCGCCGGGCTGGTCGTCGGCGCCGACGGCGTCGCCCGCTGCGCCTGGGCCGGATCGGCACCCGACTATGTCGCCTACCACGACCTCGAGTGGGGGCGGCCCGTGGTCGACGACCGTCGCCTCTTCGAGAAGATCTGCCTCGAGGGCTTCCAGTCCGGCCTGTCGTGGCTGACCATCCTGCGCAAGAGGGAACGCTTCCGGGAGGTCTTCGCCGGCTTCGACCCCGCCGTCGTCGCCACCTACGGGCCCGACGACGTCGACCGCCTCCTCGCCGACCCGGGCATCATCCGGCACCGGGGCAAGATCGAGGCCACCATCCACAATGCCGCCCGGGCCCTCGAGCTCGTCGAGGAAGCGGGCTCCCTGGCCGCCTTCTTCTGGTCCCACGAACCCGCTCCCCGTCGCCGCCGGTCCGCCGACGACCCGCCTCCCCCGAGCACGCCCGGGTCGCGGCGCCTCGCCCGCGAACTGAAGGCGCGCGGGTGGCGTTTCGTGGGGCCGACCACGCTGTACGCCTTCATGCAGGCCATGGGGCTGGTGAACGACCACCTGGTCGGGTGTGCGGCGGGTGAGGCCTGTGAGGCCGAACGGAGCGAGCTCGAACGCCCCGCCTCCTGAACGCTCAGGTCACCGCGGGTTCCACCGCACCGCGGGGGCGGCGGGCGAGGGCGAAGCCGACGGCGGCGAGCAGGGTCACCCCGGCGGCCACGACGGCGAAGGTCGCCTCGGGCCCTACGCGCTCGTAGACCGGAGCGGCGACGAGGGCGGC
>RFFY01000029.1 GCA_003697065.1 Actinomyces sp.
CCGGGCCGGCCCCTGTGGCTCGGCCGCTCCCGCCGCCTCGCCGACACCGCCCAACGCATCGCTTTGGCCCTACGCGACGGCGGCTGCGTGGTCTGCGCGGCCCCCTTCGCCCACACCCACGCCCACCACACCGGGCCCTACGCGACGGGTGGGCGCACCGACATCGACCAGCTCGCCTCACTCTGCGCCCACTGCCACACCCAGGTCCACACCGGGGTCATCCACCTGCGCCGGCGCACCGACGGCACCTGGTACCCCATCCGCATCGACCCCGGCGACAAGCCGGTCGCTCCGGCCGGCGGCCAGCGGCGAGGCGCTCGAGGATCGCCCCCATCACCAACCACACGCCCGCCGCCGGCGGGTGGTCAACGGGACTCGATCGTCGTGCCCCCGCCGAAGGTGGTGCCGACGCTGCGCCAGTAGCCACCGATCATCTCGTGGACCTCGAGCAGGTGGAGCTCCTCGAAGGGCACCTCGTGGATGGCGACCTCGGCGTCGCCGGCGTACACGGGGCCGAGCTCCACGTCGTAGCCGCTCATGGTGACCAGCTCGTCGAGGCTGTCGCTGCCGTCGCATTCGATGCGCGGCATCTGGCGGCTGTGCAACATGGGATGACCGTTGACGAAGCCCGCGGTGTCGGCCGTGCCGGTGATGGTGAACCGGGCGTCGAGGATGCGGTGCCCGTAGGCCGAGCAGGTGGCGGCGAAGCGTCCGCCGGGTTCGAGGCGGGGACCGGCCCGGCCCACGGTGACGGGTCGGGTCATCCAGATGTCGCCGAGCTTCTTGGGGTAGCCCTGCAGGTGGCCCCGGGCCATGGCGAAGTCCTTGTCGACCCAGATGTAGACGCACCGGCTGAAGGTCCGGCCCCGGTAGCGGCAGCGCACGACGACGAAACACTCCTTGTACTGGGCCCGCACGGGGTCGTCGAGCTCGGCGAAGTCGTCACCGCAGCTCTGCCAATCGGCCCAGATCACCGCCACCGCCCCCGGTTCCTCGTCGGCGGGCTCGAGCGGGCTCGGCAGCAGGGCCGCCACCCGGTCGGGGTCGGTGCGGTACTCGATGGTCAACATGTCGCCGGAGTAGTGCCACGGCGGGGCGGGGATGATCGACGCCCGCGGCGTCGCCCCACGCGGGTACAGGAATCCCTGGAGGTCGGCCATGGCCGCGACCCTAGCCTCCCGGGATCGTTTGCATCCGAACGACCCCGTTCGCTAGCGTCCGCGGCGGCCGGGTGCGCCCGCGCCCGCCGGGAGGGGAGACCATGTCGCGATCCAAGAAGCTCCTTGTCGCCTGTGTGGCCATCGTGGCCCTCGTCGCCGCCGCCTGCGGCGACGACGATTCCAGCGACACCGCCGCGACCGGCGGTGGGGGATCGAGCCTCCAGGTGCCGGCGCTCGCCGACGTCTTGTCGGTCGACCTCGACAACTGCGCCCCGGCGCCCGAGGGCGATCCGCTCATCATCGGCTACGCCGCCGACAAGTCCGAGGTGGGCGGCTTCGTCGACATCCCCGGCTCCCAGGCCGCCGATCTCTTCGTCGACATGATCAACTGCGCCGGCGGGGTGGGTGGTCATCCCGTCGAGTTCATCGTCCAGGACATCCAGGGCGACCCCGAAGTCACCCAGCGTGCCGCACGCGACCTCCTCGACGCCGGCGCCCAGGTCATCCTCGGCCCGCCCTTCGCCGACTTCGGCCAGCCCCTCCTCCAGGTGACCGGCGGCGACGTGCCCGTGCTGTTCGTGGCCTCGACCGAGCCGTCCCTTCCCGACCCGGCCGCCCTCAGCTTCCTCGTCACCTTCGACGACACCAGGCAGGCCGAGACGGCCGCCCAGTTCGCTCTCGACCAGGGCTTCACCCGGGCCATCACCTTCTCGGCCCCCGGCCCCTACTTCGGCTACAACCCCGAGGTGTTCACCCGGGCCTTCGAGGAGGGCGGCGGCGAGGTCGTCATCGACGAGACCTACGTCCCCTTCGAGGACACCGACTTCTCGACCCAGGTCAACGAGGTCGCCGGCGTCGCCGACGGCAGCGAGATCCTCTACACGGCCATGATCGCCGACCAGCTCTCGATCCTGCGGGGCCAGCTCGAGGCCCAGGGCGTCGACATCGCCTACCTCGGCGCCGACGCCTTCGAGGCCACCGGGATCGTCGCCGTCGACAACAACGAGGGCGTCTACTACACGACCCACGCCTGGGCCGGCCCGGGTACCCCCCTGCGCCAGTTCCTCGACGTCTTCGAGCAGGTCAACGGTGAGCCCATCGAGAACTCGAGCTTCGGGGGCCTGGCCGCCGACGCCGTGTGGATCGCCGTGAACGGCTTCGCCGACAGCGGTGGCTCGTCGGATCCGGCCGCCATCGGCGCCGCCATCGCCGAGCTGCAGGGCCTGAGCACCGTCACCGGCTCCATCACCTACGCCGGCACCAACGGGGTGCCCGACAAGCCCGTCTACATCCACCAGATCGTCAACGGCGAACCCACCCTCGCCGCCACCTACGGCTGAGCCGGCCCTCGATGCTCGAGCTCGAGGGTCTGACCACCCGCTACGGCTCGATCACCGCCATCCGTGACGTCGAGCTGCACGTCGGGGCCGGTGAGGTCGTCGGCCTCATCGGCCCCAACGGTGCGGGCAAGACCACGACCCTGGCCACGGTGGCGGGCCTCCTCCAGCCCGCCGCCGGCCGGGTGCGCTTCGACGGGGTCGACGTGACCGGCTGGAGCCCCGACCGCATGCTGCGGGCCGGGCTGGCGCTGGTGCCCGAGCACCGGCGCATCTTCACCGATCTGACCGTGGCCGAGAACCTCCAGGTGGCCGGGGTCACGGTCTCGGCCGCCGATCGACGCCGCCTGCTCGAGGAGGTGGCCGAGCGCTTCCCCGTGCTGAAGGACAAGTGGACGACACGGGCCGGTTTCCTCTCCGGTGGTGAGGCCCAGCAGCTCGCCATCGCCCGGGCCCTCATGAGCGAGCCCCGGATGATCTGTATGGACGAGCCCTCCCTCGGCCTCGCCCCCACCCTCGTCGACGCCGTGTTCGAGCTGATCGCCGAACTGCGCCGCCAGGGCCGCACCCTGCTGGTGGTCGAACAGAACGCCCGGCGCATGCTCGAGGTGGCCGACCGGGCCTACGTGATGCGCACCGGGGAGGTGGCCGCCTCGGGTCCGGCGGCCGAGCTCGCCCGGCGCGAGGATCTCTTCGAGACCTTCGTGGGAGGCGGCTCGTGACCGAACTCGTGCAGAACCTCGTCGACGGTGGCGTCGGCGTCGGAAGGGGCGTCGGAAGCGGGTGCGGAGGCGGCTCGTGACCGAACTCGTGCAGAACCTCGTCGACGGGCTGGGGCGGGGGAGCATCTACGCCCTGTTGGCCCTGGGTATCGCCGTCATCTTCGGCGTCATGCACCTGGTGAACTTCGCCCACGGCGAGCTGATCACCGTCAGCGCCTACGTCTCGTACTGGATGTTCACCTCCACCGACGCCCTCGCCACCTGGTGGGTCGCCGTCCCCGCCATCTTCCTGACCGCGGTCGTCACCTCGGTCCTCATCGAGTTCGTCGCCTTCCGCTGGGTGCGCGGTGCCCCCGACTTCACGATGTTGTTGACCTCGTTCGGGGTGCACTTCGTCGTGCAGGCCGTGTTCGTGATGTACGTGTCGGCCAACGTGCGCAACTTCACCCGTCCGGGCTGGATCTTCGACACCTGGGTGCTGGGCGGGGTGACCTTCGAGGTCGTCGACGTGGTCACGATCCTCGTGACGGGTGTGACCCTGGCCCTGACCGTGTGGTTGCTCCAGCGCACCCTGTTCGGCGTGTCGCTGCGGGCGGCGGCCGAGGACTTCGACGCCGCCCGCCTCATGGGGGTGCGCTCGGACCGGGTCATTCGGGGTGCCTTCGTGCTGGCCGGGGCCCTGGCCGGGGTGGCGGCGGTGTTCTGGCTCATGCGCTCGGGTCAGGCCTCACCCGGCGCCGGCGTGACCCCCATGCTCAAGGGCGTGCTCGCCGCCATCATCGGGGGTCTCGGCAGTCTCCCCGGCGCCGTGCTCGGCGGCTTCGCCCTGGGCCTGACCGAGGTGCTCCTACGGGCCTGGCTGCCCGAGAGCATCGTCGGGCTCACCGACGGCGTGGTGTTCGGTCTCATCGCCCTGCTGTTCATCTTCCGCCCCCAGGGCTTCATCAGCGTCGGCCACGCGGAGCGGGTGTGACCGGGCGGCGCGACGTGACCGGGCGGCGCGACCCCGTCGCCGATCTGCTCGCCCCCCTGGCCGGGTCGGTGGTTCTCTGGGGCGTACTCGTGCTCGGGGGACTGCTCTACACCGCCGGGGGCGGGGCGTCGCGTGACGATCTCGTCACCCAGATGCTGGTCAACGCCGCTGTCGTCGTCGGCATGCAGATCTACATCGGCAACACCGGGGTGCTCTCCTTCGGCCACATCGGCTTCGGGGGCATCGCCGGCTACGCCTTCGCCGTGCTGGCCATCTCCCCGGAGCGCAAGGCCCGCCTCATCCCCAACGCCCCCTTCGGGCTCGCCGACGTCGACTGGCCCGTGTGGCTGGCCGTCGTGGGAGCGGTCGTGCTCACCCTCGTCGTGGCCTGGGTGATCGGGCTCGGTCTCGCCCGATCCGGGGCCTCGTCGGGGGCGGTGGCGGCCACCATCATCACCCTCGCCCTGCTCTTCGTCGTGCACGAGGTGGCGGTCAACTGGACCGATCTCACCGGCGGCGACCGGGCCGGCCTGTCCTTTTCGATCGGCCACACCCTCGAGGGCCGGGCATGGATCTACGTGGTGCTGCTGGTGTCGATCGTGGCGGCGCGCCTCTTCGCCCGCACCCGCACCGGCCGTCTGGCTCAGGCGGCCCGCGAGGACGACCTGGCCGCCCGGGCCATGGGGATCGACCCCGCCGTCCAGCAGATGGTGGCCCTGCTGTTGTCGGTGGCGGTGGTGGCGGTGGCCTCGTCGTTGCGCGTCTACCAGCTGGGCACGATCACCCCGAAGTTCTTCTTCTTCGACTACACCCTGCTGACCCTGGTGATGCTCATCGTCGGCGGCCGCAAGTCGGTCACCGGGTCCCTGGTCGGGGTGGTGGTCATCACCGCCGGCAACGAGTTCACCCGCTACCTGGCCGGTCCCGACGTCGACATCGCCGGCCTCGACTGGATCCTGCGTGAGGGGCTCTCCGACATCTTCCTGGGCGGGGCGATGCTGGGTTTCATGATCCTGCGGCCCGACGGCCTGCTCGACGACTGGGAACTCGACCGCTGGTTCCTGGCCCGCCGTCGCCGCGGGCGTGAACTGGTCCCCGACCTCACCGGACTCGAGCCCGTCCCCGCCGCCCCCGTGCGTCTCGTGGCCGACCACGTGACCGTCGACTTCGGAGGGTTCCGGGCCCTCGACGACGCCCACCTCGATGCCCCCGCCGACCGGGTCACGGGCCTGATCGGCCCCAACGGGGCGGGCAAGACGACCCTCGTCAACGTGATCACCGGCATCGTCCCCGCCACCCACGGTGCGGTGCGTCTGGGCGACGAGCGTCTCGACGGCCTCCCCAGCCACGAGATCGCCCGTCGGGGACTGGTGCGGACCTTCCAGAACCTGCGCCTCTTCGGCGGGCTGAGCGTGCGCGACAACGTCGAGGTCGCGGCCCTCGTGGCGGCCCGTCACCGTCCCCATGCGGCCGTCCCCGACGTCGACGCCCTCGTCGCCCTGGTCGGCTTGTGGGAGCACCGTCACCGGCGGGCCCGCGAACTCGACTACGGCAGCGCCCGTCGTCTCGAGCTCGCCCGGGCGGCGGCCGCCGCGCCCGTGTTCCTGCTCCTGGACGAACCCACCTCGGGGATGAGTGACACCGAGTCGCTGGCCATGATCGAGCGTGTGCGCGAGGTGGCCGCCGTGGTGGGGGCGGGGGTGGTGGCCATCGACCACGACCTGGGCTTCATCACCGGGATCTGCGACCGCATCGTGTGCCTCGACCAGGGGGCGGTGATCGCCGAGGGGACAGCGGCGGAGATCCAGGCCGATCCCCGCGTCCAGGCCGCCTACCTCGGCTCGGCGGCCCCGACGGCCTAGCGACCGGCTGCTCGCGCGGGCGGACTGGCCCGCGGGCGGCCCCGGGCGGCCCGGGGCGCTTTGCCTGCCGGGTCCGGGTGATCTCGGCCCGTGCGCGATGATGCCGGCATGAGCGAGGTCATGATCTTCGACGCCGTCCGCACCCCCCGCGGGCGGGGCCGGATGGGAGCGCCCCTGTCGACCCTGCGTCCCCACGAGCTCGTGGGTCGCCTGGTCGACGAGCTGCGGGCACGCCACGGCGGGGCGGTCGAGGAGGCCGAGAGGTTGGTGCTGAGCTGTGTCGGCCAGGTCGGCGACCAGGGCGGTCACCTCGCTCTCGTCACCCGGTTGGCGGCCGGTCTTCCCGACGAGATGGTGTGTCGGACAATCGCCAACTACTGCGTGGGCGGACTGAGCGCCATCGGTGACGCGGCGGCGGCCGTGCGTGCCGGCGAGGTGGACCTGGCTCTCGCCGGTGGCGTGGAGATGATGTCGAGGGTGCCCTTCCTCGCCGACCACGCCGCCCTCTACGACGACCCAGAGGTCTCGCGCGCCCTGCACTACGTGCCCGTGGGGGTCGCCGCCGACCTGTTGGCCCACCTGCGCGACGTGCCCCGTGAACGCCTCGACGAGGTCACCCTCGAGTCGCACCGCCGGGCCGCTCGGGCCTGGGCCGAGGGGCGCCACGAGGGCCGGGTGGTGCCGGTGCGCGACGACGAGGGCGGGATCCTGCTCGCCGCTGACGAGACCGTCCGGCCCGACCTCGATCCGGCCAAGCTGGCCGCCCTCCCGCCGGCCTTCGCCGAGATGGGCCGTGAGCGCTACGACGCCGTCATCGCCGATGCCCGACCGGGTCTGGGGCCGATCGAGCACCGCCACACGGTCGCCCACTGCCCGCCGATCGCCGACGGGGCGTCGCTGGTGCTGCTCGGCAGCGAGGAGGCCGGCCGTCGCCTGGGCCTCGAGCCCCTGGCCCGTCTGGCGGCGCTCACGGAGGCGGCGGGCGATCCCCTGGTGCAGCTCACCGCCGGGGAGGCGGCCATGACCCGCCTCCTCGAGCGCACGGGGCTCACCCTCGCCGACATGGACGTCATCGAGTACATGGAGGCCTTCGCCGTGGTGCCGGTCCTGTTCGCCGCCGATCACGAGGTCGACCCCGACCGGGTCAATCCCGACGGGGGCCACCTGGCCATGGGGCACCCGATGGGGGCGACGGGCGCCATCTTGGTGACCGCCGCGGTGGGCGAGCTGGTGCGGGGTCTGGGCGAGCGGGTGCTCGTCGTGGCCCACGGGGGCATGGGCGTGGGTGCCGCCGCCTTGGTGACCGCCGCCTGATCCTCAGGGTGTGGTGGTGGCCCCGGCCTTCAGGGCTCTCAGGGTCCGGTGGATGTCGGGCAGGCAGCACGACCCCGAGGGGTTGAGGTGCTCGCAGGCGCAGAAGCCGCCGGCGACGGCCGCCTTGATGGCGTCCTTGATCGTGCTGGTGCCGTGCTCGGCCAGGTCGGCGGCGAGATCGTCGGCGGTGTGCGAGAAGCAGTAGCAGACGGGGTCGGGGGCGTCACCGGCCTTGTGGTCGACGCGGGTGCGGAGTTCGTCGACGGTGACCGGCGCTGATGCCGGGTCGTCGGC
>RFFY01000266.1 GCA_003697065.1 Actinomyces sp.
ACGGTGAACGCGTGACGCAGTTCCCAGACTCGTACCCGGTCGCTCTGGGTGAGCCGGACCGGGTCCGCGAATGCCGGCCACTGCTGCATCTGAGCGATGCAGTGGGCCGCCCAGCGATCATCCATCCGGCCGGCGGCTACGGCCTTCCGCCACGCCGATTGAACCTCCAGCTGGGTGAATGTGTCGATGATCACGAAGCGGCGACTGTCGCCCACCGCGTCCATCAACCACTCACGGACCGTCCTGCCGGGGGCTTCGGGGTCTCCGAAGGCGTCGACCAGAACGGAGGCGTCGGCGACGATCCTCAGCGCGACTCCCGGTCTTCGCGGATCCACCTCACGACATCGGCGGGGGTGAAGCTGGCCAGCCCCTCGCCCTTGCGGGCGTCGATCTCCGCGAAGAACAGCTCGAGTTCGGTGGGTTCGGGATCGGCGGTAGCGCGGAAGTCGGAAGGAGAGGACACGTGCTACTTCTCCTGGGACAGGGAGTCGGACGAGACCGGACGGTTCTCGTGAACGATCGTAGACAACATCGGGAAGGATCCGAGGATGCTTTCGGTGTCCGATCCCACCGTCGTGGGGGCGGGGCCTGAAGATCGCCCCCGCCCCGCCGACGGGGACGGCGATGGTCGACCCGGGCCCCCTCCCCCACCGACGGATCCGCTTCGCCTGGCCCGACGACACCCGCGCCCGCTGGCAGCCCCTGCGGCCCGAGTTCGCCGCCGCCGTCAACGCCTTGTCGTTGGGGATGCCCCACGGCGAGCCCTACGTCATGCGGGCCGTGCGGCGGGCGGCGGGTGCCATCGACGATCCGGACGTGCAGGCCCGGGTACGCGCCTACCTGGCCCAGGAGGCCGAGCACAGTCGCCAGCACGCCCGCTTCAACGAGATCCTCGTCGCCCACCACCCGGCCCTGGCCCGGGTCGAGTCGTGGCTGGCGACCAGCTACCGCTTCCTCGAACGCCGCGCCGGCGCCCCCTTCGGCACCGCCTACGCCGCCGCCTTCGAAGCGACGGCCTTCGCCGCCGCCCGCTGGATGGACCGGCGGCGCCACGAGCTGTTCACGGGCGCCGATCCCGAGGCCGCCACCTTGATCCTGTGGCACCTGGCCGAGGAGGTGGAGCACAAGACCGTGGCCCACGAGGTGTGGGCGGCGGTCGACGGATCCCGCCTCCGCTACGTCGCGGCCATGGGCGTGTGCTTCGCCATGCTGGTGTGGTTCGTCTTCTGCGGCACGGTGGTGCAGCTCGCCGCCTGGCGTCGCCTCTGGTCGCCGGTGGCTTGGTTCCGTCTGTGGCGCTGGGGCCTGGGCTTCGTCTTCGAGGTCGTGCCCACCATGGCCATCACCGTCCTGCCCGGTCACGATCCCGCCGAGCAGGCCGACCCGTCGTGGATGCCGCTGTGGCTGTCGGCCTTCGACCCCGACACCGGGACCCTGCCCGTGTGGGACGCTCCCCTCGACGCCTACCTGGCCGCCACCGCACCGCCCCCGGCCGTCGGGGACCGGCCGAGGGGGCGGACAACGAGCGCCGCGGCCGCCGAGGCGGTGACGGCGAAGGCGACGGCCGCCGACATCCCGAGGCCGTCGCGGAGCAGGCCCGCCACCGGCGGGCCCAGCAGGCTGCCCGCGGCGGCCGAGGTGTAGAGGGAACCGAGCGTCCCCCCGAGGCCCTCGAGCCCGAACAGATCGGCCACCACCGCGGGCGACAGGGCGATGAAGCCGCCGTAGCCGACACCGAGCACCACGGTGTAGGCAACGAGGAGGGGGTAGGCCCCGCCGGCGCCCAGCCACACCAGGTGGGCGAAAGCCATGACCGCGAAGGACCAGCGGAAGAGACGCAGCAGACCCCAGCGGTCGGCGAGCGCACCCAGTCCGAGACGGCCGACCACGCTGGCGCCGCCGATGAGGCCCACCAGGGTCGCCGCCGCCACCTCGTCCACCCCCCGGGACCGGGCGTCGGAGGCCAGGAAGACGAAGGGGACGAACAAGCCGAAGGTCACCAGCAGAGAGGCGAGGTAGAGGCGGCTGAAGCCGGGCAGGGCGAACAGGGTGCGCAGCGAGCGGGGACGCTCCGGTGGTTCGGCGTCGGGACCGGGAGCCGCCACCAGGGCCGCCACGGCCAGGGCCGCCCCACCCCCGAGAGCGAACACGACGTAGGTGCGGCGCCACGAGGTGGCCTCGATCGACGCCGCCGCCAACGGCGAGCCGATCAGGGTCCCGATCCCGATGCCCGACACGGCCACGCCCAGTGCGGCCGCCCGGCGACGCCGGAACCAGGCACCCACCGTCGACACCATCGGCACGTAGCCGCAGGCCACGGCGAAACCGACCCCGGCGCCGTAGGTCACATAGCCGACCAGGATCGACGGGGCGGCCGCCGTGGCGAGCAGGCCCGCCACCAGCGACGCCGACCCGGCGAGCAGAACCCGGCGCGGGCCGACCCGGTCGACCCAGCGCCCCGTCACGAGACCGAGCAGGAAGGACGCCGACACCGTGACCGAGAACACGAGAGCGGTGGCGGCGCTCGAGGTCCCGAAGGAGGCGGACATGGCGTCGAAGAAGGCCCCGAAGGAGTAGGCGACCCCGAACACGACCGCCGTCGACAACGCCGCGGCCGCGGCGACCGACCAGGCCCGGGCCGAGTCGACCCCGGCCGGCCGCACCCGATCGCTCATGGTCCCCCCGTCGCTTCCACGTCTACTCTGCGGCCATGGCCCTCACCGACACCGCGCCCACCCCCCGCAAGGAGCGCTGGAGCTACCAGTGGAAGGAGCTCCACAGCGAGGTGATCACCTCGGGACTCTGCACCGGCTGCGCGGGATGTGTCATCTCGTGTCCCCACGACGTCATCGGCTACGAGCACCTGCCCGGTGCCTACCGGCCCTTCCACCTCGAAGAGGAGCTCGGCCCCGACGACTGCGTCCACGGCCAGAAGGGTTGCACGAGTTGCACCCGGGCGTGCCCCCGCTTCCGCATGTGGGAGCCCGAGGCCGACATGCATCTCCACGGCCGCACCCGGCGACCCGACGAGATGGCGGGCATCTACAGCGACATCCTGCTCACCCGGGCCGCCGACGAGAGGGTCTACGAGACCGGCCAGGACGGGGGTCTGGTGTCGGCCATCCTCATCTGGTGCCTCGAGAACGACATCATCGACGGGGCCCTGGTCTCCGGCGTCGAATCCGACGGGGCGGGGGCGGGCTGGAAGGCGGTGCCGATGGTGGCGACCACCGCCGAGGAGGTCCTCGCCGGCGCCGGGTCGCGCTACACCTACTCGGCCAACACCACCGCCTACGACGAGGCCCGCGAGCGGGGGCTCGAGCGTCTCGCCCTCGTCGGGATGAGCTGCCAGACCTCGATCGCCCCGGTCATGTGGCACCGCAAGGCCGGCAAGGTCTCCAAGCCCTTCAAGCTCAACATCGGCCTGCTGTGTTCGAAGTCCTTCGACGACGCCCTGTTCGACGAGCTCTTCGAGGTCAAGTACGGGCTGCGCCGCGAGGACATCGTGAAGATGAACATCAAGGGCGTGTTCCAAGTGTGGATGCGCAACGGCGACTACCACGAGATCGACCTCAAGGAGTGCCACGCCTGGACACGCGACGGCTGCCACCACTGCCCCGACTTCGCCGCCGAACATGCCGACATCTCCACCGGGGGCATCGGGGACGCCACCGACTGGACCCTCACCATCGTGCGCACGGAGCTGGGGCGGGCGGTGATCGACGCCATGGTCGCCGACGGCGCCATCGAGACCCGTCCCGGTGACGACGACCCGGGTGCCGTCGCCCTGCTGCACAAGCTGGCACGCAAGAGTCGCGAGCGCTGGCCCACCTGGGCCGAATCGAGCGTCCGGGTCGGGCTCGACTGACCCACGGACCGCGCCGGGCCCGGCCTCCCGCCTGCGAGCGCGCCCCCTGTTACCATCGTCACACTCTCGACAGGCGGAGGGCCCCCATGAGTCAACCCGCAGGCTGGTATCCGGACCCCGAGAATCTCGATCAGCTGCGCTACTGGGACGGAGCGGCGTGGACCGAACACCGGGCTCCGGCGCACCACGGGACGGGGACCGCGCCCCCAGTCACCTCACGGCCCGACCCCTGGCTGTGGCAGTCGATACTGGCCACCCTGTTCTGCTGTCTGCCCTTCGGCGTCGTGGCGATCGTCTACGCCGCCCAGGCCAACTCGGCGATAGCGGCCGGCAACTGGGCCGAAGCCCAGCGCCAGGCAGCCAAGGCCCGCCAGTGGACCCTGATATCGGTCGCCGCGGCCGGGGTCATGGCCGTGGGCTGGCTCCTGTTGATCGGCGCCGCGAGTGCGAGCCCCGTCTGATGGGCGCCACCACCATGTCTGAGGCCGGGACCGGTGCCGGCCGCATGGTGGGCCCGACGCTGGTGGCGGCAGGCGCCCTTGTCGCCTGCGCCACCGTGACCCTGCACGACCCCAACGTCGACGGTTCCTACGGGCGCTGCCCCTTCCTCGCCCTCACCGGTCGCCCCTGCCCCGGCTGCGGCACCCTGCGGGCCCTGCACGCCCTGTTGCACGGCCGCGTGCTCGAGGCCGTCTCGCGCAATGCCCTCAGCCTGGCTGTGCTGCCCCTTCTCGCCTACGCCTGGTTGACCTGGGCACGCTCGTCGTGGGTCGGCGCTCCGCGCACCTGGCACCCTCCACCGTGGCTGGGCTACGCCCTGGCCACCGCCGTGCCCCTCTTTTGGCTCGCGCGCAACACCACAGCCCTGTCGGTACTCGCCCCCTGACGGCACCCGAGCGAACGGGGTTCGGCCCGGCGCCGGGAGGATCAGGCGCCGGTGGCCTGGGCCAGGCACTCCTCGAACCAGGTGCGCACCTCGTCGGGCACCTCGGTCGGGTTCGCACGCAGGTCGTCGTCGAGCTTCTCGAAGTCGGCGAAGCTCAAGTTGTCGTGGAGCTTGCCGAAGGCGCAGCCGCAGTAGGCGGTTGCGGTGGCGTCGTCGAGGGCGTCGGAGCCGGTGTTGGCTTCGCGGCAGGCGTCGATGAAGTTCGTCCGGACGGGGAAGCCGTCCTGGGCCTCGGCCTCCTCCCAGGTGGACGGATCGTTGTTGCCCGCACAGGCGGAGGCGACGAGGGCGACACCGACCACGAGGGCGGCGAGACGGGACCGGCGTGACGCGTTCATGACCCGGCGAGACTACCCGCCCCGTCGTCGCACGCGGCGCCGTCGGCTCCTCCCGGGGCACCGCGCCGGGCGTCGGGGCCGGTCGGGACGTACTCGGGCGCCAGGGGCGTCGCGCCGGCGATCAGGTCGGCGGCCCGCTCGGCGATCATCATGGTCGGGGCGTAGATGTTGGCGTTGGTGATGTGGGGCATCACCGAGGCGTCGACGACCCGCACCCCGTCCAGGCCGTGGACCCGCATCGTGGAGGGATCGACGACGGCGTCGTCGCCGATCCCCATCTTCGCCGTCCCCGACGGGTGCAGGGCCGTCTCGGCCTCCCGGGCCACCCAGGCCAGCACCTCGTCGTCGCCCACCACCGACGGGCCGGGTGAGATCTCGCCCCCGTCGAAGTCGGCGAGGGCGGGCTGGGACAGGATCTCGCGGGCGATGCGCACGGCCGCCAGCCACTCGACCCGGTCCCGCTCGGTCGACAGGTAGGCGAAGCGGAGAGCCGGCTTGACCGTCGGGTCGGCACTGCGGATCAGCACCGTGCCGCGCGCGGCGCTGAACATGGGCCCGACGTGGACCTGGTAGCCGTGGGCGACCGGCGCCCTGGTGCCGTCGTAGCGCACGGCCAGGGGCAGGAAGTGGAACATGAGGTCGGGTCGGTCCACCCTGTCGTCGGAGCGCACGAACCCGCCCGCCTCGAAGTGGTTCGTGGCCCCCGGGCCCCGGCGGAACAACCAGCGCAGGCCGACCTCGGGCCAGCGGCGTCGGGCCAGGTAGGGCTGCATCGACACGGGCCGGCGACAGGCGTGCTGGATGTACACCTCGAGATGGTCCTGGAGGTTGGCACCCACGCCGGGCACGTCGGCGACCACCTCGACGCCCACCCGGCGGAGGTGGTCGGCCGGACCCACCCCCGAGACCTGCAGGAGCTGGGGCGTGTTGATCGCCCCCGCACAGCAGATGACCTCGCCGGCCTCCACCACGCGGGTGCGGCCCCGGTGACGGACCTCGACCCCCACCGCCCGCCGACCGCGAAAGACGATGCGCCGGGTGAAGGCACGGGTGTACACCTCGAGGTTCCGGCGGTGGCGGACCGGATGCAGGTAGGCCCGTGCCGCCGACAGGCGGCGCCCCCGGTGGATGGTGCGGTCGAAGGCGGCGAACCCCTCCTGGCAGGCCCCGTTGACGTCGCTGGTGAGGCGGTACCCGGCCTGCTCGGCGGCGGCGAGCAGGGCCACGAACAGGGGGTTGGTGGCCGGGCCCCGCTCGAGGATCAAGGGCCCGTCGTCACCCCGCCAGGGCGGGCCGTCGTCGGGGGCGAGGCAGGTCTCCATGCGCCGGAAGTAGGGCAGGCAGTGGGCGTGGTCCCAGTCGCCCATTCCCGGCTCGCGGGCCCACCGGTCGTAGTCGAGGGGATTGCCCCGCTGGAAGATCATGCCGTTGATCGACGACGACCCGCCGAGCACCTTGCCCCGGGCGTGGGCGATGCGCCGGCCGGCGAGGTGGGGCTCCGGCTCGGACTCGTAGCGCCAGTCGTACCAGCGATTGCCGAGAGGCACCGAGAAGGCCGCCGGCATGTGGATGAACACGTCCCAGCGCCGGTCGGGCCGCCCCGCCTCGAGCACACACACCGAGGTGGAGGGGTCGGCGCTGAGGCGGTTGGCGAGCACACAGCCCGCCGACCCTCCGCCCACGATGACGACGTCATAGCGGTCACGCACGCGTGCTACCGTACGCCCCGTGCCGACCACGGCGGCGCCCCGCCCCGTCGTCCACGACGCCGAGTCCGCCGACCGGGTCGTGACCGTCACCTTCGACGACGGCACGCGGGCCCGTTTCCACCCGGTGTGGCTCCGTGAGCACTGCGGATGCGCGGCGTGCCGGCACCCCCAGACCCTCGAGCGCACTCTCGACCCCCTCACCGTGCCGCTCGACCTCGGCGCCCGGGTCCGCGTCGAGCGTGCCCGCCTCGTGTGCGAGTTCAGCGACGGCCACACCAGCGCCTTCGACGGGGCGTGGCTGGCCGCCCACGCCGTCGATCTCGGCTACGACGGACTCGGGCTCCCGCCCCGTCGGCCCTGGTCGTCCGGCGCCACCGATCCGCCCCGTCACCGCTGGGGGGCCGTCGTCGACGACGACGGGGCACTCACGGCCTGGCTCACCGACCTGTGGACCCACGGCGCCACCCTCGTCGAGGACATCCCCGACGACCCCGACGCCGGTGTCCGCCTGGCGCGACGGGTGTCGCCTCTGCGCCCGACGAACTTCGGCGAGACCTGGGACGTCGTCGCCCTCGACGATCCCAACAACGTCGCCTTCACCCCCATCGAGCTCGACACCCACAACGACCTGCCCTACTTCGAGTACGCACCCGGGGTGCAGTTCCTGCACTGCCTGCGCTTCGACGCCCGAGGCGGCGAGAGCGTGCTCGTCGACGGGCTCGCCGCCGCCCACACCCTGCGGGACACCGATGCGGAGGCCTGGGAGCTGCTCACCAGCGTGCCGGTCGCCTACCGCTTCGTCGACGGCGCCGACGACCTGCGCTGGACCACGCCGGTGATCGTGCTCGACCACGCCGGCGAGGTCCACGAGATCCGCCACCACCTGGCTCTGGCCGCGCCTCCGGCCCTGCCGGTCGAGCGCCTCGACGCCTTCTACCGGGCGTGGCGGACCTTCGCCGCCCTCCTGCGCCAACCCGACCGACGCTGGCACCACCGCCTCCGCCCCGGCGAGATGATCGCCTGGATGAACCGGCGGGTCCTGCACGGGCGGCGGGCCTTCGACTCGGGGGGCGAGCGGCGCCTGCGGGGCTGCTACGTCGACGTCGACGAGGTACTGAGCCGCCTGCGGGTCCTCACGCGCACCGTCTGAGCGTCGGCGCTCGACCCCACCGGGGGTCCGCCCGGAGGCTCACCGGTCGCCGGGGCGGGGCCCGGGATCGACCCGG
This sequence comes from Actinomyces sp., assembly GCA_003697065.1. Lineage (GTDB taxonomy): Bacteria > Actinomycetota > Acidimicrobiia > Acidimicrobiales > Aldehydirespiratoraceae > J010. Next base: position 8,088 of record RFFY01000266.1, read on the forward strand.
GCGTAGATCGAGCGACGGCGGGTGTAGTGGTCGATGGTGGCCACCCCGTTCTCGTGCCCGAGGCCCGACTGCTTGTGCCCACCGAAGGGCAGGGAGGGCGGCAGGACGTTGTAGTCGTTGATCCACACCACCCCGGCCTCGAGGGCGTCGGCGACCCGGTGGGCCCGGTCGAAATCACGGGTGAACACGCCGGCCGCCAGCCCGTAGGGGGTGGCGTTGGCCCGGGCCACGACCTCGCCCTCGTCCTCGAAAGCCAGGACGGCCATCAGGGGCCCGAAGACCTCCTCGGTCACGAAGCTCATGTCGTCGCGGCAGTC
>RFFY01000267.1 GCA_003697065.1 Actinomyces sp.
CGTCCGAGAAGCCGTTGGTGTCCCCCGGCGCCGAGAACGACTGCTCGGCGTGGTAGACGACATAGCGACCGTCGGCCGAGATGGACGGCATCATGGTGCCGTCCTCCCGGGCGAGAAGGGTGAAGTCGTGCCGGCCCGCGTCCGTGGCCGGCGCCGCCGAGGCGAGACCGGGAACCGTGCCCGCCAAGGCCGTCACCGAACACAGGATCGCTCCGGCGATGCGTGTCGTGGAAGGTGCCATGGCACCGGTATCGCCCCCGGGGGCGCCCCGACGCGATCAAGGCGTCGCCGGTCCCAGCGGCTCGGGACCAGTGTCACCCCGGGACCGGGGACCGGGGACCGTGACCGGTCCCGGCCCGCGGTCACGAGGGGACGTGAGCGGCGGCGCCGGTCAGCGACCTTCGCCGTCGGCGGCCTCGGCCAGTTCCGGCGAGGGCGGCTCGAAGCCCTCGATGGCCCGGAAGGCGATGCGCTTCTCGCCCGCCTGGTCGGGGTCGTCCTCGACGTCGACGATGATGATCTCGCCGGCGCGGAACTCCTTGTACAGGAGGCGTTCGGAGAGGGGGTCCTCGACGAGGCGCTGGATGGCGCGCCGCAGGGGCCGGGCCCCGAGGGTGGGGTCGTAGCCCTTCGAGGCCAGGTAGTCCTTGGCGGCGTCGGTGAGTTCCAGACCCATGCCCAGCCCGGCGAGCTGGTCGGCCACCCGCCGCACCATGAGATCGACGATCTGGCGCACCTCCTCGGGCGACAGTTCGTGGAAGACGATCACGTCGTCGATCCGGTTCAGGAACTCGGGCCGGAAGTGGGCCTTGAGGGCGTCCTGGACCTTCTCCTTCATGCGCTCGTAGGTGACGGCCTCGTCGGCCTTGGTGAAGCCCAGGTTGGCCTTGCGCAGGTCCTGGGTCCCCAGGTTCGAGGTCATGATGAGCACCGTGTTGCGGAAGTCGACCGAGCGACCCTGGCTGTCGGTGAGGCGGCCTTCCTCGAGGATCTGCAGCAGGGTGTTGAAGACGTCGGGATGGGCCTTTTCGATCTCGTCGAACAACACGACCGAGAAGGGCTTGCGCCGCACGGCCTCGGTGAGCTGGCCGCCCTCCTCGTACCCGACGTAGCCCGGGGGCGAGCCGACGAGGCGGCTCACCGTGTGCTTTTCCATGTACTCGGACATGTCGAGGGCGATCAGGGCCTGCTCGTCGCCGAAGAGGAACTCGGCGAGGGTCTTGGCCAGCTCGGTCTTGCCCACACCGGAGGGCCCGAGGAAGATGAACGACCCGCTCGGCCGCTTGGGGTCCTTGAGCCCCGCCCGGGTGCGGCGGATCGCCTGGGAGACGGCCTTGATGGCGTCGTCCTGGCCGATCACGCGCTTGTGGAGCTCCTCTTCCATGCGCAGGAGCTTGGCCGTCTCCTCCTCGGTCAGCTTGTAGACCGGGATCCCGGTCCACAGGGAAAGGACCTCGGCGATGGCCTCCTCGTCGACCTCGTCGAAGAGATCGACCCCGGAGGCCTTGGCCTCGGCTTCGAGCTGTTCGCGGCGGGCCAGGAGTTCCTTTTCGCGGTCGCGCAGGCGGCCCGCCTCCTCGAAGCGCTGGGCCTCGACGGCCTCCTTCTTCTGGCGGACGACCTCGGCCAGCTCGGCCTCGAGCTCCTTGTAGGCGGGCGGGGTCTCCATGCGCTTGATGCGCAGACGCGAACCGGCCTCGTCGATGAGGTCGATGGCCTTGTCGGGCAGGTGGCGGTCGGAGATGTAGCGGTCGGCGAGGTTGGCGGCCGCCACCAGGGCCTGGTCGGTGATGGTGACCCGGTGGTGGGCCTCGTAGCGGTCGCGCAGCCCCTTGAGGATCTCGATGGTGTGCGAGACGGTGGGCTCGTCGACGACGACCTTCTGGAAGCGCCGCTCCAAAGCGGCGTCCTTTTCGAGGTGCTTGCGGTACTCGTCGAGGGTGGTGGCGCCGATGGTCTGGAGCTCACCGCGGGCGAGCATGGGCTTGAGGATGGAGGCGGCGTCGATGGCGCCCTCGGCGGCACCCGCACCCACCAGGGTGTGGATCTCGTCGATGAACAAGATGATGTCGCCGCGGGTCTTGATCTCCTTGAGCACCTTCTTGAGGCGCTCCTCGAAGTCGCCGCGGTAGCGGCTGCCGGCCACCAGGGCGCCCAGATCGAGGGTGTAGAGCTGCTTGCCCCGCAGGGTCTCGGGGACGTCGTCGGCGGCGATGGCCTGGGCCAGGCCCTCGACGATGGCCGTCTTGCCGACCCCGGGCTCGCCCACGAGCACGGGATTGTTCTTGGTGCGTCGCGAGAGGATCTGCATGACCCGCTCGGTTTCGCGCTGGCGTCCGATCACGGGATCGAGAGCCTTCTCGCGGGCGAGTTGGGTGAGATTGCGACCGAACTGGTCGAGCACCAGGGAACCGGAGCTCTCGCTCGACGAGCTCGACGCCCCCGCCCCCGCCTTCTCGCCCGCTCCCTGGGGGGCGCCACCCGACGAACCGCTCGAGTAGCCCGACAGGAGCTGGATGACCTGTTGGCGAACCCGTGACAGGTCGGCCCCCAGCTTCACCAGGACCTGGGCCGCGACACCCTCGCCCTCGCGGATGAGGCCCAACAAGATGTGCTCGGTGCCGATGTAGTTGTGCCCGAGCTGGAGCGCCTCGCGCAGGGAGAGCTCGAGGACCTTTTTGGCCCGGGGCGTGAAGGGGATGTGTCCCGACGGCGACGATCCGCCCTGGCCGATGATCTCCTCGACCTGGCTGCGCACGGCCTCGAGGCTGATGCCGAGCGACTCGAGGGCCTTGGCGGCGACGCCTTCGCCCTCGTGGATGAGGCCCAACAAGATGTGCTCGGTGCCGATGTAGTTGTGGTTGAGCAGGCGCGCCTCTTCCTGGGCGAGCACGACGACTCGCCGGGCCCGATCGGTGAACCTCTCGAACATGGCCTTCCTCCCAGGTCGAGGACCGTCCCGGTCGAGGGACTGGCCGCCAGTCTACCGGTGCGCCCCCGGCGGCGAGGGCGGCGGACCGGGGGACTCTCCCATCGGCAACGGACGCGCCACGCGGAGCATTCCCACCGTCCCTCACGGCGAGGCGACGTGGGCGGGCGCGGTTCCCGTCGCCTAGCGTGGCGCCGTGAGCGCGTCGTCGCCCCTGTCCATCCTGCCGTGCATGGAGGCCGACCTGGCCCGCGTCGACGACGAGCTGTTGCGTGTCGTCCGCTCCGACGACGCCTTCCTCACCGAGGTCGCCAGCCACCTCATCCGCGCCGGCGGCAAGCGGGTCCGACCCGGCTTCGCCATCGCCTCCGCCGCCGTGCTCGACCCCGACGGGGCGGCGGCTCCCCACGACGTGATCCGCGGCGGGGTGGCCGTCGAGCTCGTCCACATCGGATCCCTGTACCACGACGACGTCATGGACGACGCCGCAACCCGGCGGGCCGTCCGCAGCGTCAACGCCGAGTGGGGCAACCTGCGGGCCATCCTCGCCGGCGACTACCTGCTGGGGCGGGCCTCGGAGATCGCCGCCGATCTCGGCACCGAGGTGGCGGGCCTGCTGGCCACCACCATCACCCGCCTGTGCGAGGGCCAGATCCTCGAGCTCGAGAGCGCCCACGACACCCGGCGCAGCATCGAACGCTACGAGCGGTCCATCGAGGGCAAGACGGCGGCCCTGCTCGCCACCGCGTGCCGCATCGGCGCCGTCGTCGCCGACCTGCCCCGGTCCGTCGTCGAGGCCGTCACCCGCTTCGGCCACGCCTACGGCATGGCGTTCCAGATCGTCGACGACATCCTCGACGTCGTCGCCGACGACGAGGAGCTCGGCAAGCCCGCCGGCAACGATCTCCTCGAGGGGATCTTCACCCTGCCCGTCCTGCACGCCCTGGCCGAACCCGACACCGGCCCCGAGCTGGCCGCCCTGCTCGAGGGTCGCCTCGACGACGCCGGCCGGGACCGGGCCCGCGACCTGGTGCGGGCCTCCGGGGGCGTCGACCGGGCCCTCGACCGCGCCCGCTCCTTCGCCGACGAGGCGGCCGCCGC
>RFFY01000268.1 GCA_003697065.1 Actinomyces sp.
CATCTCGTGGCCGCCGCCGAGCGGGTCCTCGAGACGACCGGCCTGCTCCCCCACGCCAACGCCGGAGCCCTGCACCGTGACGAGCTCGCCACCCTGCGTCGCGTCTCGCCCAGCCAGGGCATGATGATCGAGACCCTGCGGGCCGATCTCGCCGCCCACCGGGGCGCCCCCGACAAGACCCCCGAACGGCGCCTCGCCACCCTCGAGGCCGCCGGCGAGCTCGCCATCCCGTTCACCACCGGGATCCTCGTGGGGATCGGCGAGGACCGGGCCGACCGCCTGGCCGCCCTGCTCGCCATCGCCGACTCCCACCGCCGCCACGGCCACGTGCAGGAGGTCATCGTCCAGAACTTCCTGCCCAAGCCCGGCACCGCCATGCACGCCCATCCCCCGTGCCCCCGCCACGAGCACCTCGAGGCGATCGCCTGGGCGCGACTGGTGCTGCCCCCGGAGGTGTCGGTGCAGGCACCGCCCAACCTCGAAGACGACCCCGGCGTGCTCCTCGACGCCGGTATCGACGACTGGGGCGGCGTGTCCCCGGTGACCGCCGATCACGTCAACCCCGAGCGCCCCTGGCCGGCCCTCGACGCCCTGCGGGCCGTCACCGAGTCCCGAGGGCTCACCCTGGCGCCCCGCCTCACCGTCCATCCGCGCTTCGCCTGCGATCCCGAACGCTGGATCGACCCCGGCCTGCACTTCGCCGTCATGGACCGCTCCGACAGCGAGGGTCTGGCCCGTGACGACCCGGGCTCGGTGTTCCCCGAGCGGACGGTCGCCACCGGCGACACCGACGACGGAGCCGAGGTCGTGCTCGTGGGCGACCGCTCCACCCAGTGGTACGTCGGCGACGGTACCGATCCCGTCGTGCTCGTTCCGGGCCGGCCCCGCGCCACCGGACCGGTGGCCGAGGTCCTCGACGGGGTCCTGGCCGGCGAGGATGTCGGCGAAGACGAGATCGTCACCCTCTTCGGCGCCCGCGGCCCCGAGGTCGCCGCCGTCGCCGCCGTCGCCGACCGGATCCGGGCCGAGACCGTCGGCGACGAGGTCACCTTCGTCGTCAACCGCAACATCAACTACACCAACGTCTGCACCTTCAAGTGCCGCTTCTGCGGCTTCTCGAAGGGGCCCCTGTCCTTGAACCTGAGGGGACGGCCCTACCTGCTCACCCTGGACGACATCGCCGAACGGGTCCGGGAGGCCGCCGCCGCCGGCGCCACCGAGGTCTGTCTGCAGGGTGGTATCCATCCCGACTTCGACGGCGACTACTACATCGACGTGGCCCGCGCCGTGCACCGGGCGGTCCCCGACATCCACATCCACGGCTTCACCGCCCTCGAGGTCACCGAGGGCGCCCGGCGCAACGGCGAACCCCTGGCCGAGTACCTCACCCGCCTCCGCGACGCCGGCCAACGCTCCCTGCCCGGCACGGCGGCCGAGATCCTCGACGACGAGATCCGAGCCGTGCTCTGCCCCGACAAGATCACCACCGACGAGTGGCTCGAGTGCCACCGGATCGCCCACAGCGTCGGCCTGCGCTCCAACGTCACCATCATGTTCGGCTCGATCGAGCGACCCCGCCACTGGGCCCGCCACATCGTGCGCACCCGGACCCTCCAGGAGGAGACGGGGGGCTTCACCGAGTTCGTCGGTCTGCCCTTCGTCCACATGGCCTCGCCCATCTACCTCCAGCGCCGGTCCCGGCGCGGTCCCACCTGGCGGGAGGTCGTCTTGATGCACGCCGTCGCCCGGATCGCCTACCGGGGACGCATCGACAACATCCAGGCCTCGTGGGTGAAGCTCGGTCTGGCGGCCGTGGGCCAGCTCCTCCGGGCCGGTGTCAACGACCTCGGCGGCACCCTCATGGACGAGAACATCTCCCGGGCCGCCGGGGCCCGCCACGGCCGGGCCGTGACCCCCGACGACTTCGCCGCTCTCGTCGCACCCCTGGGGCGGCGTCTCGTCCAGCGCACCACCCTCTACGAGCGCCTCGATCCCGTCGGAGCGGCCCCGTGAGCGACGAGCTCCCCCGCTACCGCAC
>RFFY01000269.1 GCA_003697065.1 Actinomyces sp.
CACCCGGACCTCGAGGCGGGCGGCGACCGCGGCGGCCCGGGCGTCCATGTCGATCGGGGGCGGGGCGGATACCTCGACCTCGACGGCGGCGACGCGCTGGCCCAGTGCGGTGAGCGCCTCGGTCGCGCCCTGGGCGACGCCGAGCGCCTCGGCCGCCTTGATCGCGGCCTTCGTCCGCGCCCGCTCGGCCATGATCGCGGCCTCGGCGCGGGTCGCCGGCTCGTTCGGCCGGTCGCCGTTGGTGAGACCGGAGGCCTGCGCGGCGAGGAACTCGGGGTGCTGGGACAGGTCGGCCACGGCGGTCTCCTGGGTCGTGAGCTGGAGCTGGCCCCGGCGTACCTTGTCGACGACGACCATGCCGGCGTCACCCGGGCATGTCGTCGACGCCCGCTCGCGGTGGCCGCGGATGGCGCCCCCGAACGGTGCCGCCAGACGGGCAATGGCGCGCTCCGCCGCGGGCGTGACGGCGTCGAAGCGGGTGTCGCCGATGACCGCCACCGTCAGGGCGTCGGTCAGGTTGCGCTGCGAGGGTGTCTCCCAGCGCCGGCCCTCGACGACGATGCCGGTCGCGGGCTCGACGAACACGTTGTAGAAGACGTCCCGCCAGCCCTTGTTCACGACGTGGTAGCGCTTGACGCCGCGCAGCGTGTCGACGAACGCCATCGGGTTGTGAGCGACGCCGTCGCCCAGGTGGTGCAACTCGACGAGGCGCAGGTCGGCCCACGAGCGCTCGACCGGGGTCACGATCGGCGACGGATCCCAATCCGCGCGACGGTGGGTGAAGAGGGCGTCGAGGGGTGAGGCGCCCATCACACGTCCGCGGGCTCGTCGGTGGGGTCGCGGTCGGCGCCGGTCGGCAATAGGCCACGCTCCTCGGGTGGGACCGGGGTCACGCGCCGCACCGCCAGAGCCGCGGCGGCAGCCACCGCCCCGACCCGGGCTGCGACCCGGACCCCGTCGGGCCAGTCGTCGCCGACCGCCTCGACGAAAACCTGGGCCGCGGCGGCGACCGCCATCAGTACCGTCACCGCCGAGGTCACCAGGGTCCGGACCCGGCGGGGAAGCAGGTCGAGCTCGCCGGCGAGTCGCCACAGCTTGTCGATGGTCATGGGTTGGCCTCCTCAGCCGAAGAACAGTGCGGCGTGACGGATGTAGAGGTGCTGGGTCGAGGTACCGGTCTCGTTGCGCATCTGGGCAGCGACGTAGAACGGCGGCGCGAAGGTCGACACGTCGACATCGGCGAAGGTGACGATGCCGGGTGGGCCGAAGCCCCCCAGGCCCGTCAGCCCCGTCCTGGTGGCGATGATGACCGGCAGCGATGCGAAGTCGAGGGTCTCGGCGACGAGGTCGACCTGGGCCGTGTCACCCGAGACCCCGGTGTCGACCTGCAGCGGCACCGTCACCCGGTCGGCGTGGCGGTGCCACCACCACACCGACGTGGCCCGCACCGGCGACGACGACGTGATCGTCAGGGTCTCCTCGCCGTTGGAGGGGGCGACGACCCCGGCCGAGCGCGGGGTGCGCTCCAGCAGGGCGATGCGCCGCTCCAGGGCGCGCAGCCGGGCCGCGAGGTCGTCGGGCAGGACCGGGTCGATCACGTCCACGCCTCCAGTCCCGCCGCGTCCAACGTGACCAGCTCACCCCCGCCGGAGACCGTGACCGTGATCGCGGTGAGGCGGAAGGTGGCGTCGAGGTCGAGCCAGCCGAAACTGCCGCGCACGCGCACCTGGTCGCCGACCAGATAGGAGCCGAGCGCCGGCA
>RFFY01000270.1 GCA_003697065.1 Actinomyces sp.
GCCGCGACGAGGGCGGCGAGAGCGGCGGCGCAGTCGTCGACGCGGTAGCCCACGTGGTGGAGCCCCTCACCGCGCCGTTCGAGGTGGCGGGCGATGGGCGAATCGGGCCGGGTGGCGGCGGTGAGCTGGATGTAGGAGTCGGCCACGGCCACCAGGGCCTCCTCCACCCCGTCGCGCTCGACGACCTCACGGTGGTGGACCTCGGCACCGAAGGCCCGCCGGTAGAAGTCGACGGCGGCGTCGAGGTCGTGGACGGCGATGGCGACGTGGTCGATCTCGGTGAGCAGCATGGGTCGCGTCTAGGTGACGGAAGCCGGATCGGCAAGCCGGGCAGCGGGGCGCCGCGACCCGGCGGCCCCGGGGGCCGACACGGGGGTCGCCGGGGCCGTACCATGGTCGAACCCGACGAGGTGAGGCGCGTGGCGAGTTCCGACGATCACGAGCACCCCGGACCCGGCACCGGGTCCGGCCCGAGCGACGCCGCCCCCGGCGGCGACGTCTCCGGCGCGCCCGGCGACACCTCCCCGACCGGCGACGAGGCGAGCGAGCTGTCGCCGGCGGCTCTCGAGAACGCCACCTTCGCCCGGGTGGCCGACGGCTTCGACCCCGACGAGGTCCGGGCCCTGCTCGTCCGGGTCGCCCACCGCCTCCGCCTCCTGGAGAGCGGGGTCCTGCGGGGCGTGGGCCAGAGCGTGGAAGCCGTTCTCGAACAGGCCGTGCGCTCGGCCGAGGAGCTCTACGACGGTGCCCGCGAGGAGGTGGCGGCGCTGCGGGCCGAGGCCGAGCAGGCGGCGGCCGATCTGCGCGAGGAGGCCTACCGGGAGGCCGAGCAGATCACCGAGGCGGCCGCCGAGATCGCCGCCGGCCGCATCGCCGAGGGCGAGCGCCTCGCCGCCGAGGCCCTCGAGGCCGCCCAGCGCCGGGCCCGCGGGATCGTGCTCGAGGCCGACCGGGCGGCCCGCGACCACGCCAACGAGGTCCTCGGCGAGGCCCAACGGCGCCTCGACCGGCTCCTGGCGGCCGAGCGCGACGTCCACGACCGCCTCGCCACCGCCCTCGCCGACATCCACGCCTCGATCGCCCGCGTCGGCGTCGACCAGGAGGCCGAGCTCGCCTTGACCGTCGAGGAACCCGAGCTGCCCGCCGTCGATCCCGACGCCGCACCCTGGGCCAGCGACGACCCCGACGGGGGCGCCGGCGCCTCCACCGACGGGGCCCCCGAAACCGACACGAAACCGGACGTTCCGAGAAATCCGGCCGCATGACTTGTCATCGGCGCGCAATCATCGTAAGGTAACCGCAACATAGACACCGGGAGGTCCTTCGGGACCAGGCTCACGCCCCTCCCCCGGCCCGGTGTCCACCGATCGAGGCGTCGTCTCGGTCCTGCCGGTTTACCCATACCGCCCGCGCCCGGCAGGTCGAGACGGCGCCTCGACGGTTTTCGACGGTTTGCCCCTCCGGTCCCGGGCTCGCCGCCACCGGAACCGGGCCGCGACGACGCGGTCAGGTCCCGAGCTCGTGGCGGCCCTCGAGAGCCCGGCCCAGGGTGAGTTCGTCGGCGTACTCGAGGTCGCCCCCCACGGGCAGGCCGCTGGCGATACGGGTGACCCGCACCCCGAGGGGCTTGAGGTAGCGCACCAGCAGGGCGGCGGTCGCCTCGCCTTCGAGGTTCGGATTGGTGGCCACGATGACCTCCTCCACGTCCTCGTCGGCCACCCGGGTCAACAGCTCCTTGATCCGCAGCTGGTCGACCCCGACCCCGTCGATGGGACTGAACGCCCCCTGCAGCACGTGGTACCGGCCCCGGAACTCGCCCGTGCGTTCGACGGCCACGATGTCCTGGCTGTCCTCGACCACGCACACCAGGCGGGTCTCGCGTCGGGGATCGGCGCAGATTGCGCACTCCCCGCCCCCCTCGGCCAGGTTGAAACAACGCGGGCAGAAGGAGACCTTCTCCTTGGCCTCGACGATCGCCCGCGCCAGGCGCAGGGCGTCGTCGGTGGGCACCTTGAGGAGATGGAAGGCGATGCGCTGGGCCGACTTGGGTCCGATACCCGGCAGGCGACCCAGCTGGTCGATCAGCTCCTGGACGGTCGAGGAGTAGCTCACGGCTCCCCGCCGAAGAGACCGCCGAGGTCGAGCCCCCCGCCGAAGGGTTCGGGCGCACCGGCCCTCAGCTTCGCCGTGGCGTCGCGCAGGGCGGCCAGCACCAGGTCCTCGAGCAGACCGACATCGTCGGGATCGACGGCCCCGGGATCGATACGCACGGCATGGAACTCGAGGTGGCCATCCACGCGGATGCGGACGGCACCGCCGCCCGCCACGCCCTCCACCACCGTGTCGGCGGCCGCCTGAGCCGACGACAGGAGCTCCTGGGCCTGGGCCAGGAGTCCGCCCAGGCCGCCCCCGCCGCCCAGCCCGGCGAGCAGCTCGTCGAGGCCGCCGCCCACGGCGGGGACGGCCTCGCCGGCCGCGTCACCGGCGACGGCGTCGATGCCGGGGTCGACGGGCTCGGAGCCCTCGTCGGGGGCGGTGTCGGGTTCTCGGGTCATGGCGTCGCCTCGGGGTGGGGAACCGGCCGTCTCAGCCTTGCCCGCCGAGGTCGATGACCTCGGATCCCGGAAAGGCCTCGGTGACCAGTGTGGTCTGCTGCTCGAGGGGATCGGGCGCGTCCTCGAGCTCGTCGAGATCGATGTCGGCCTCGTCGACGAACTCGTCCGGAGGCTCGTGACCGGCCGGCTCGGGTGGGGCGGACGCCGACCGGCCGGCGGGGGCCGGGGCCGACGCTGCGGACGGGGCGGGCGTCGAC
>RFFY01000271.1 GCA_003697065.1 Actinomyces sp.
CGACTCACCTGTCGAGGCCGACCGTGATCTGCGCGCCGAGGCCGGTGGCCGGGCCCGGCTGGAGCTCGTGGCGGTGGTCGATGTCGGGGTGCTCAGCGGCGAGAGCCGTGAGGAGCGCTGTGAGATCGTCGATGCCGGACCCGTCCCGCCCACGCTGTTGGCCCGGCTGATCGAGCGTTACGACACGCGCATCTGCGGAGCCGTGTTCGCCGGGCCGGGCCGGCCCCTGTGGTTGGGGCGCTCCCGCCGCCTCGCCGATGCGGCCCAACGCATCGCCCTGGCCCTGCGCGACGGGGGCTGTGTCGTGTGCGGGGCCCCCTTCGCCCACACCCACGCCCACCACGTCGAACCTTTCGCCGACGGTGGCCGCACCGACATCGACCACCTCGCCTCACTCTGCGCCCACTGCCACACCCACGTGCATGCTGGCATCATCCGGCTGGGGCGACGCACCGACGGCACCTGGTACCCCATCCGCCTCGACCCCGGCGACGACCCCATCCCTCCCGGCGGTCGCGACCGGAGCCGGCGGCTCGACGACACCGGCTTCGCCCACCTTGGGTGCGACGGCTCGACCATCGACACCCGCCACCTCGACACCCTGGCGGGCCGGGGGCTGCGGTACACGAACTTCCACGTCACACCCCGCTGGCAAGGTGGTGGCACCATGACCACGCCGCTAGCCTTCGGTGGTCCACGCGGACCGGTGCGCCGGTCACCGCGGGGTCATCCGACAACAGACCCTGCCCCACGAGGGGCCCCGCCACCGGCGGGTCCACAGGGAGGTGACCGCTCGTCATGACACGGGCCTACGAACTGATGGTGATCATCGACGCCGACGTCGCCGATGGCGACGTCCCGGGCGTGATGGATCGCATCGTCTCCTGGGTGACCGAGGAGGGTGGCCGCATCGCGTCCACCGACCTGTGGGGTCGCCGCCGCTTCGCCTACGAGATCGACCACAAGAGCGAGGGCACCTACGTGGTGTGGGAGATCGTGACCGAGACCGCCGGTCTGCCGGTCACCGAGCGCAGCCTGCGCCTCGCGGACGACATCGTCCGCCACAAGCTCGTCCGCCTGCCCGACAAGGAGGCCGCTCGTCGCGGCCTGCTGGGTGAGGGGACGACGCCGGCCGCGGCCGGCTGACCCCGGGAGTCACCATGGCATTCGACAACAACGTCATCGTCGTCGGGAACATCACCCGCGACCCCGAACTGCGCTTCACGACGGGCGGTATGGCCGTCGCCTCCTTCGGCCTGGCCTGGAACCGTCGCCGCCAGGACGGTGAGGAGGAGGTGTCCTTCTTCGACGTCACCTGCTTCCGCAACCTGGCCGAGAACGTGGCCGAGTCCCTGTCCAAGGGTTCCCGGGTGATCGTCTACGGCACCCTCCAGCAGCGCAGCTGGGAGAACGCCCAGGGGGAGCGCCGCTCCAAGGTCGAGATCCTCGCCGACGACGTCGGCCCCAGCCTGCGCTGGGCGACCGCCCAGGTCGAGCGCAACGAGTTCCGTGGTGGTGGCGGGGCGTCGGGACCCGCGCCGTCGGGTGGCGGGGCCGGGTCGCCGGCGCCGGCGCCCGCCCCGGCCTACGACACCGACGAGGAACCCTTCTAGGTCCCGATCCGTCCGCCTGTCTGTCAACGAGGAGATCCAGGCATGCCGAAGGCACGCAAGCCGCGGGGCAAGTCTCGCGACACCACCCGCCGCCCCAAGAAGAAGGTCAGCATCCTGACGTCCGAGAAGATCGACTACGTCGATTGGAAGGACGTCAACCTGCTCCGGCGCTTCATGTCCGAACGGGCCAAGATCCGGGCACGGCGGGTCACCGGCAACGACGCCCAGCAGCAAAAGAAGGTGGCCGACGCCATCAAGCTGGCGCGCGAGATGGCCCTGCTGCCCTACACCAACCGGGTCACGACCCAGCGGGGCAACCGGGGCGACCGCGAGCGCGGTGGCCGTGCCGAGGGACCGCCCCCGCGCCCGTCGGCTCCGCCACCCGCGTCCCGTGGCGAGGAGGCAGAGCCGGCGGCCGAGGCGCCGGCGAGCGAGGGAGCATCGGCATGAAGGTGATCCTGCGTGACGACGTCGACGGGCTGGGTCGCAAGGGCGACGTGTGCGACGTCGCCGACGGTTACGCCCGCAACTACCTGATGCCCCGGGGCCTGGCCCTCAAGGCCTCCGCCGGTGCCGAAGCCCAGGCCGAGGCGATGCGCCGGGCCCAGGCGATGCGCAACGCCGCCGACCGGGCCCAGGCCGAGGAGGTGGCGACCCGCCTCGTGCCCCAGGTCATCACCATCGGCGCCCACGCCGGCGAAGGCGGCCGTCTCTTCGGGTCGGTCACCAGCGCCGACATCGTCGAGGCGGTGGCCGAGCAGGCCGGGGTCACCCTCGACCGGCGCACCCTGCGCCTCGACGGGCCCCTGAAGGAGACCGGGCGTCACGTGGTGATGTGCCGCCTCCATGCCGAGGTGGAGTTCCCGATCACCGTCGAGGTCGTCGCCGACTGATCCGGCGCCGCCGGCGCGACCCCTCGACGACACGCGGACGGGACACCGTCGACAGCTCACACCGGCGGGACGCGGCGCGCCCATCCACAGCGTTCCACAGAGTGGTCCACACCGGTACCGCTCCGGCGTCCACAGGGTCTCCACAGGCCGTCGGCCCTCCCGACAGGGGAAATCCCCAGCCTTTCCCACTGGCGCCCCACAGGCGGGGCGGGGGACGATCCCGGAGGTCCGACGACGGTATCCCGCCTTCGGTGGTGAGCATCTGCGAATCTCGCGACGTCGACCGGATGGACGTCGCGGCCGGCACCACGAGGACGCGGTGCGGCGACCCCGACACGACGGCGACGAGCGAGCGAAGGCGATGAACGAGCGCACCGAGCGGATACCGCCCCACAATCTCGAGGCCGAGGAGTCCCTGCTGGGGGCGATGCTGTTGTCGCGCGATGCCATCGCCGACGCCCTCGAGATCGTCACCGCCGAGCAGTTCTACCGCCCGGCCCACGCCCACATCTTCGAGGCCATCAGCGCCCTGTACGCGGAAGGCGACGCCGTCGACCCGGTGACGGTGGCCGAGGTCCTCGACCGCAGCGGCGTCCTCGAGCAGGTGGGCGGGCTCGACGCCCTGTTGTCCCTGCAGGTCAACACCCCCGCCACGTCCAACGCCGCC
>RFFY01000272.1 GCA_003697065.1 Actinomyces sp.
CCTTTGAGCGACGAACACAAGAAGGCCCTGTCGATCGGCCGCCGACAGGCACGGATCGTCAACGACTACCTCACCGCCCTGGAGTCGGCCCGGCCCCGCCGCGGCCGGCGCCGCACCCCCGAGTCGATCCGCGAACGCCTGGCCCGCCTCGACGACCAGATCGCCACGGCCAGCCCGGCCAAGCGTGTCGAGCTGATCCAGGAACGGCTCGACCTGGCCGAGGAACTCGAGGGCCTCGAGGCCGAGACCGACATTACCGAGATCGAGGCCGAGTTCGTCGAGGTCGCCCGCGACTACAGCGAGCGCAAGGGCATCTCCTACCGGGCGTGGCGCGAGGCCGGCGTGCCCGCCGCCGTGTTGAAGAGAGCCGGTATCGCCCGCACCCGTTCCTGACCCGGTCAGACCCGCATCTCCGGGGCGGCCCGCGCCGCCCCGGGATGGCGGGCGGTGAGCGCGTCCACGCGGGCCACGACCCGGTCGACCTGCAACGGCGCCGTGCCCACGAACGCCTCCCGGTCGGCGAGGATGGCCTCCAGGGCCTCGCGGCCGAGGGCGAAGTCCGCATCGTCGGCCAGGCGCCCGACGAGGTCGCCGGCGCCACCCTCACGTCTCTCCAGCGCAGCGGCGACGGCGTGACGCTTGATGATCTCGTGGGCGGTCTCACGCCCCATGCCCGCCGCCACCGCCGCCGTCAGGAAGCGGGTGGTGGCGACGAAGGGGAGATCGCGGCTCACCTCGGCGTCGAGCACAGGCTCGAACACCTCGAGCTCGTCGAGGACGGCCATCGCCGTGTGCAGGAGCCCGTCGACGGCGCAGAAGACCCCGGGGAGCAGGACCCGGCGCACCACCGAGCACGACACGTCGCCTTCGTTCCACTGGCGCCCGGCCAGACCGGCCGCCATCGTGAGGTGGCCGTCGAGCACGGTCCGCAGCGCACCGATGCGTTCGAGGGACCGGGCGTTCATCTTGTGGGGCATGGCCGACGAGCCCACCTGACCTTCGCCGAAACCCTCGCTCACCGCCTCGTGGCCGGCCATGAGACGCAGGGTCACGGCCAACGAGGAGACACCGCCGGTGGCGGCCACCAGGGTCGACACCACGGCCAGGTCGAGGGAGCGGGGGTACACCTGGCCGGTCGCGTCGAGTATCCGGGTGAAGCCGAGATGCTCGGCCACGCGCCGTTCGAGCTCGTCGACCGCCTCGACCGAACCCAGCAGATCGAGCTGGTCGAGACGGGTGCCGACGGGACCCTTGATGCCCCGCAGGGGCAGTTCGGCACACAGGGCCTCGATCCGTTCGGTGTGCCAGAGGGTCTCCTCGGCGGCGTCGGCGAAGCGCTTGCCCAAGGTGGTGGCCTGGGCGGGCACGTTGTGGGTGCGGGCCACGATCACCCGGTCGCGGTACTGGCGGGCCCGCCGGGCGAGACGGGCGAGCACGGCGATCAGATCGTCACGGACCAGTTCCAGTGACCGTCGTATCTGGAACTGCTCGATGGACTCGGTCAGGTCACGGGAGGTCATCCCCAGGTGGATGAGCTCGTGGCCGGCGCGAGCGGTGAAGTCGTCGATGCGGGCCTTGACGTCGTGGCGGGTGACCGCCTCGCGGGCGGCGATGGCGTCGAGATCGATCTCGTCGACGACGGCCTCGAAGTCGGCCAGCACGGCGTCGGCGTCGACGCCCTCGGGCAGTCCGAGACCGAGGTCGATCTGGGCCCGCAGCACGGCCAGCCACAGGTCGCGCTCGGCCCGGATTCTGGCCCGGGGCGACCAGAGCTCGGCCATGGCCCGGCTGGCGTAGCGGGCGGCCAACACGTCGGGGGGTGGTCCGTCGGGGAGCGGGGCGGTACCGGCATCGTCCACGGCCCTCACCCTGCCACGAAACGCGCCGGGCCACGACGACCGGGGGCAGGGCGAGGTGGGGCACCGGCCCCCGGCACACCGACGACCGGGGTCACCGGGTCGGGAGGACCTCCGTCATGGGTCGGAGGTCCCGGTTCGGTCAAGGGACGGCCCGGGGTGGTCGATCCGACGGCGTCCACCCGAGGCGGTCCCCGAGCCCCAGGAGCCTCCGTGCTGTCCGACATGAACGGTCTGTGCCATCTCCACTCCTTCTCGGTCGCTCAGGCCGTGTGCCACCGCTGCGGTCACACCTTCTGCGAGGAGTGCACCGTGCACCCCTTCGGTGCCCGCAAGCCCCTGTGCAAGGACTGCGCCATGGTCATCGGAGGGGTGCGACCCCACGCCCAACGGCCCGCCCAGCCCAAGCGGGTCATCCGCCAGCGGGTCCGGGCCCTGCGCCGTCTGCGAGAACACGGGGACCAGCCCCAGCTCGTCTCGACCTTCGACACCCTGGCGTGGCCCGGCAGCGGCCCCACCGAGGACGGCACCCCCGCCCCGCCCGGATCGACGCCGGATCCGGCGATGGCGCCGTCCGTCGGGTCCGAACCCGATCCCTTCCCCGGTCCCGCCATGGTGCCGGCGGGACCGTCCGTCGACCCCGGTGCCGGCGTGGCGCCGCCCATCGACTGGAGTCGTCCCTTCGGCTGAGGGGCCGCGCCGGCCGCGGGCCCGGGGCCCAGGGCCACCGGCTCAGGTGCGGTGCAGGATCTGGGCCCGGCCCGGACCCACGCCGACGAGGCGCACGGGCACGCCGATCTGGTCCTCGAGGAAGTCGAGGTAGGCCGCGGCGGCAGCCGGCAGGTCGGCAGGGTCGGTGACTCCCGTCAGGTCGCACTGCCAACCCTCGAGGTCGGCGTACACCGGCGTGGCGTGATGCATGACGCTCTGGTGATAGGGAACGTGCTCGTAGCGGCGCCCCTCGTGTTCGTAGGCCACGCACACACGCAGGCGGGGGAGGGCGTCGAGGACGTCGAGCTTGGTGATGGCGACCTCGGTCAGGGAATTGACCCGCACGGCGTGACGGAGCATGACGGCGTCGAACCAGCCCGTGCGACGCCGACGACCCGTGTTGGTGCCGTATTCGTGGCCGACGTCGACGAGGTGGTCCCCCACCTCGTCGAAGAGTTCGGTCGGGAAGGGCCCGGAACCCACCCGGGTGACATAGGCCTTGGCGATACCGATGACCCGGTCGATGTGCCGGGGACCCACGCCGGCCCCGGTGCAGGCGCCGCCGGCAACCGGATTGGACGAGGTGACGAAGGGATAGGTCCCCTGGTCGAGGTCGAGAAAGGTGGCCTGGGCACCCTCGAAGAGAACCTCGCGATCCGCTTCGAGAGCCGCGTGGACGACATCGACCGAATCACCGATGTGGGGGGCCAGACGGGGGGCGCAGGTGCCCAGATACTCGTCGATGACGGCGTCGACCTCGACGGGTAGACGGTTGAAGACCCGGGTGAGCACCTGGTTGGTGTGCTCGAGGGCCATCTCGAGCTTCTCCCGGAAGATGGGCGGATCGAGCAGATCCTGGACGCGCAGTCCCGTCCGCATGGCCTTGTCGGCATAGGCCGGTCCGATGCCCCGTTTGGTCGTGCCCAACTTGGCCTTGCCCAGATGGCGTTCGTGCAGGGCGTCGAGCTGCTGGTGGTAGGGCATGATGAGGTGGGCGTTGCCCGACACGACGAGGCGGCTGCAGTCGACGCCCTTGGCGGTGAGCATGTCGAGCTCGGCGATGAGTACCCGGGGGTCGACGACGACCCCGTTGCCGATCACCGGGGTGACATGGGGGTACAGGACCCCGCTGGGGACGAGCTGGAGGGCGAAGGTCTCCCCCTCCACGACGAGGGTGTGACCGGCGTTGTGGCCGCCCTGGTAGCGCACGACGACATCGGCGTCGCGGGCGAGGAGGTCGGTGATCTTGCCCTTGCCCTCGTCACCCCACTGGGTGCCGACGACGACGGTCCCGGACACGGCGGTCTCCTTCGGGCGGTGGCGGTACCGCCGCAGGCTAACCGCGGCGGGGCTCCGGGCCCGACGTGACGGCGGCTCCCGGACGCGCACCCGGGAGCGGAACGGGTCCGCTCCCGGGGAGTCCAGGGTGCACGTGGGGGAGTCGGGCTGCCGGGGCCGGCCTCGGGCCCGACGGCGATCAGCCCGTGAACTGGGGGGTGGCCTGCACCGGGGTGGCGGGCTGGGCGACCTCGACCCGGGTGAGCACCTCGGTCGGCACGGTGGTGGTCGGCGGAGCCGTCGTGGTCGGCGAAGCCGTCGTCGTGGGCGGAACCGTCGTCGTGGGCGGGACGGTGGTGGACGGCGAAACCGTCGTCGTGGGCGGGACGGTGGTGGACGGCGGAACCGTCGTCGTCGGGGGCACGGTCGTGGTGGGCGGCACCGTCGTGGTGGTGGGCGGCGACACCACGGTGGCACCGAAGCAGGTCGGGGTCACCGAGTTGGCACTCGAGGTGTCGCCGACGAAGGCGTGACGGGCGCGGACCGTGACGACATCGACCGGCAGGACGACCTCGCCGATCGAGCCGGACCAGATACCTTCTTCCACCCCGTCGGGAAGATCACCCGTGTGGTTGGGAGTCGTGGCCACCACGGTGCCGGAGGCGTCGAGGAACTGGAGCACGTAGCTCTCGTGGATCTGGGGCGGCGTAGCGCTCCGACCCGTGTAGCCGTCGTAGGCCGAGGTCTCCACCAGATAGCGGCCCGCGGGGATGCTGGTGGACAGATCGATCTGCTGGGGGTAGCCGAAGCTCGGGTCGCTCGTGATCAAGGAGGTATCGCGGTCGAACCCGACACCTCCCCAGGAGCCGACGATGTCGCCTGAACAGGCGGGCGCCGCCACGGCCCCGGCAACGGTCGCCAGTCCGGCGAGGGAACTCGCGAGCACCGCCGCCAGCGCCACCGAGAGACGCACCTTCGGGGTCTTCATGATCCGGCCTCCTCGAACTGGCACCCGGATCTCGGGTGCGGGACGGGGCCGGTTTCGCGCTGGCTCGCCGACGATCTCGCGACCATTTCACGA
>RFFY01000273.1 GCA_003697065.1 Actinomyces sp.
CTCGACGCCAGCTTCTTGTACCTGGAGTCGCCCACCACCCCCATGCACGTCGGGAGCCTCGTCGTCTACGACCAGTCCGAGGCCCCGGGGGGGATCATCCGCTTCCGCGAGATCCTCGAGCTGGTGCGCGAACGCCTGCCCCTCGCCCGCTGCTTTCGCCAGAAGGCGGTCCGCGTCCCACTCGACCTCGACCATCCCTGGTGGGTGGAGGACGAGAACTTCGACCTCGAGCATCATGTCCGCCACATCGCCCTTCCGAAGCCGGGCGACTGGCGTCAGCTGTGCATCCTGACCGCCCGTCTCGTGTCCCTGCCCCTGGACCCCACCCGGCCCCTGTGGGAGCTGTGGGTGATCGAGGGCCTCGACGCCGTCGAGGGATATCCGCCCGGCAGTTTCGCCATCGTGTCGAAGATCCACCATGCCGCCATCGACGGCGTCTCCGGGGCGGAGATCTTCGCCGCCCTGCACGACCTCGAACCGGGGGCCCGACGGGAGATCCCCGACGACTGGCGCCCGGAGCCCGATCCCAACGCCCTCGAGCTGCTGGCCCGGGCGGGGATCAACAACGTGACGCGTCCGGTGGCGGGCCTCCAGGCCCTCGGACGCCTCGTGCCCGCCGTGGGCGACACCATCGGGCGGGTCCGCCGGGGTGAGGCCGGGCTGCCCCGTCTGCGCCCCCCGGTCACGCGTTTCAACACGACCGTGAGCGCCCACCGGGTGTTCGAGGGGCGCCGTTTCGCCCTCGCCGACGTCAAGAAGGTCCGCCGCCTCGTGCCGGGCTCGACCGTGAACGACGTGGTGCTCGCCGTGGTCGGTGGCGCCCTGCGGCGCTACCTGATCGACCACGACGAGTTGCCCGACCGGTCCCTGGTGGCGATGGCACCGGTGTCGACCCGCACCGAGGCCACGCGTGGAGCGGGGGGCAACGAGGTCTCGTCCCTGCTCGTTCCCCTCGCCACCGACGTCGCCGACCCGGTGGACCGCCTGGCCGCCATCCACGCGGCGACCCGGGCCTCCAAGGAGCTCGACCGGGCGATCGGGGCACGGGTGCTCACCGACTTCGGCCGCTTCGGTCCGATGCGCCTGGCCAGCCTCGCCGCCCGCTTGTACACCCGCACCGGGCTGGCCCGGCGTGCCGGCATGCCGATGAACTGTGTGGTCACCAACGTCCCGGGTCCCCAGTTCCCGCTCTACATGGGCCACGCCCGGGTGCTCGACATCTACGGGGTGGGTCCGATCGTCGACGGCATGGGTCTGATCCACCCCGTGATGAGCTATGACGGGGGACTGACGGTGTCGTTCACCGGGTGCCGGGACCAGCTCCCCGACCCGGGTCGCTACGCCGA
>RFFY01000274.1 GCA_003697065.1 Actinomyces sp.
GTTGGCGGCGACGGCCCGGCGGACCTTCTTGTCGGGGTCCCGGGCCAGTTCGGTGAGGACCGCGGTCGGAGCGCGAGGATCGCGTGCCGCGGTGGGTCGAACCGAGGGCACACCCTCGCGGGCGATGGTGGCGACGACCTCCGGCGTGCTGGCCGGATTCGACAGGACGGCGCGCTGAAGCCGCCAGTCCGGACGCCGGGCCAGCCGGAGCAGGGCCTCCGGTGGTGTCCGCGGATGGCGGGCGACGGGGAGTGCGACCGGGGAGTTCAACCACCAGGAGAGCTCCTCGAGGATGGCTGACGGGGTGTCGGGCTTCTTCGCCAGGATGCGGGCGACGCTCACCCATCCGTGCTCGACCAGGCGGAAGAGGATGTCGAGTGGGAGGTCGTCGCGGCGGGCGAGAGCGAGCCACACGACCTCGGTCCGGTCCTCGGCGAGGCGGACGAGGACCTCGTGGGGGAGTTCCCGGGGGTTCCGTGCGACCGCCGCCCGCACCTCACGGTGGCGGTCGTTCGCCAGCTGAAGCAGGACATCGGGCTCGGCGTGCTCCGAGGCGGCGAGGATCTTCCTCACGTCCCGGTCGGGGTCGGAGACCAGGGCCCGTGGAGCGTGAGCCCACGCGAGCCGGGCCCGCACGTGGCAATCCGGATCTTTGGTCAGCGCAGCGATGGTCAGGGCGTCGAGATCGGGGCGCGCCGCGAGCTCGCCCCGCTCCAGCGGGGACATGTCCGCCAGACCCAGGACCGTCGCGACGCTCGCCAGCTCGGATGCGTCGACCAGGGGGGCGCTGGTGGACGTGGTCGCCGCGACCTCTCCGGTCCCGCTCGGATCACCTTCCGCGGCCGAGGTGGCGCCCGGATCCGTGAGGCTCGTGTCACCCATGTCGTCTCCCTCCCTTCGAGTCGCCGGCCGGGCGGGGCGGCACGGCGGCGCGTCTTCCGACGGCCACCGTCCACCCACCGTCACGGTCCTCGCCTGCTTCCTGTCACACCTCGCCGTGACAGCAAGAGGGACGGACGAGCCGTCACAGCGACGCGGAACGGCGCTTCAGGGGGAGACCGTGGAAGGTGTGGCCCGCGAGCCCGATGTCGAACAGTCCCGCCTGTTCTCGGCGTGGCGTCTGCGCGCCCTGTCGCGCATGCCCTATCTGGCGAGCACCCTGTTCGCCGTGCACCTCCTCGATGTCGAGGGGCTCGGCACCATGGTCGTCGATCGCTCGTGGCGTCTGTACGCGGACGTGGCGTACGCGGCGGACCGTGGTCCCCAGTGGGCCTCGGAGGTGCTCCTGCACGAGTGCCTCCACCTCCTGTCCGAGCACGCCGCACGTGCCGACGCGTGCGCCGTGGCCGAGCGGGGCGACCACCGCCTGTCGAACCTCGCCGCCGATGCCGAGATCAACGACGACCTGGTCGCGGCCGGCTGCCTGTTCATCGCCGGAGAAGGTGTGTTGCCCGAGCACCTCGGGTGCGCGAACGATCGCACCTACGAGGAGTACCTGGCCTCGCTCCGCCAACGCAAGGAGGCCTCGCCCGCGGAACCCGACGAGGCTTCACGTGGGGAAGGTGGCGAGGCTTCACGTGGGGAAGGTGGCGAGGCTTCACGTGGGGAAGGTGGCGAGGCTTCACGTGGGGAAGGTGGCGAGGCTGTGCCCGGGGCACCCGACGGGACCCCGGACACTGCCGGCACCCGCACCACCTCGAAGCGCTCACGGAGGAAGAGCGCGGCGAACACGGTGGACTTCGGGGCGCGGTCGGCTCAGGGCTGCGGCTCCGGCGCCGGGGGTCCGGCGGCGAGCTGCGAACTCGCGGCGGATCGGACTCCGGTACCGGGACTCGATCGGGCGCAGAGGGATCTGGCACGGCTGCGGACCGCACTCGACGTCGCCCGGGCCGCCCGCACCCGTGGTGACGTTCCCGGAGGACTCGTGGCGTGGGCCGGGACGGTTCTCGCCGGCTCGACCATCCCCTGGCAGCGAATCCTGCACGGTCTGATCACCCAGAGCCTGAACCGGCGCCGGGGGAACCTGACGACGACCTACGCCCGTCCTTCCCGGCGCCAATCCGCCTTCAGGGAGGTCCTGATGCCCGCCTGGGTGGAGCCGCACGTCCGGGTGGCGGTCGTCCGGGACACGTCGGCCTCCATGAGCAGTTCGGAGCTGGGGAGGGCGACATCGGAGATCGTCGCCATCGCCGACAGGCTGGGTGTGCGGGGACGGGACCTTCTGGTGGTGGATGCCGACACCCGGATCACCGCCACCCGCTACTTCCGCCATCCCCACGAGTTGCACCGCGTCAGGGGTCGTGGCGGCACCGACATGGCGGCGGCCATCGACGAGACCATCCGCGAGCATCCCGGGATCCCCGTGGTCGTGTGCATCACCGACGGGTACACGCCGTGGCCCGCCAGGCGACCAGCGGGCACCCGGGTGGTGGCATGCATCACCCCGGGCGGGAACCGCACGGGTATTCCCTCGTGGGTGAGGACCGTGACCATGGCGGCGGTGTGATCACCGACCA
>RFFY01000030.1 GCA_003697065.1 Actinomyces sp.
CGAGGGCCTTGGCGCCGCTGACCATGGGCCGCCCCAGGGCCACCGCCACCCGGACCCCGACCTGGAAGTTGCCGGCGTCGGCCGACTCGTTGCCGAACAAAACGAGATCGAAGGGCCCGCCGGCCTCCTCGAGCTCGGTGAGGGCGGCGGTGAGGGCGGACGCCGTGCGCTGGGGGTCCCAGTCGGGACCGTCGATGGGCAACAGCACCGCCCTCTGGGCGCCGACGCTGACGGCGTAGCGCAGCTGCTCTTCGGCTTCGGGAGGGCCGAGGGTGACGACCGTCGTGTCGCCCCCGTGGGCCTCGACGAGCTGCACGGCCGCCTCGACGGCGCATTCCTCGTGGGGACTGGTGGTGAAGCCGAGGAAGGCGGCATCGACGGCGAGACCGTCGTCGGTCACGTTGATGCGGGCACCCGGGGCGGGGACCCGTTTCACGCAGACGGCGATGCGGAGGCTCACGACTTCATCCGGGTGTCGTCGGGATCGAAGAGGGGCCGCGAGCCCACACGGGCGACGCGCACGGGGAAGAGCTCGTTTTGGTACATGACCCGCAGCTCGGTGCCCTCGACGGCGTGCTCGGGCGGCAGGTAGGCCATGAGCAGGTAGGTCCCCAGCGAGGGGGCGGCCCCGGCACTCGTCACCCGCGAGACCCGCCCACGCTCGTCGACGATGCGCTCACCGTCGAGAGTCAGAATGGGCTCGTTGCCGCCGGTCGGGAAGCGCTCGACACCGTCGGCATCGGTGTGGGACAGCATCTCGAGGGTGCACAAGGTGGCCACGGGCCCGCGCTCGCGCGCCGCCAGGTAGGCCTGCTTGCCGATGAAGTCGGCCTTCTTGACCCGGGGCCGGGCCAGGCCCGCCTCGACGGGGTCGTACTCGCTCTCGAGCTCGGCCCCCATCAGGCGGTAGCCCTTCTCCATGCGGCCGGTGGTGCCGTACACGCCGATGCCCACGGGCACGATCCCGAACTCCTCGCCGGCGGCGGCCACCGCGTCCCACAGGCGCAGACCGTGGTCGGTGTTGGTGTAGATCTCCCATCCGTTCTCGCCGACATAGGAGATCCGGAACATGGTGACGGGGATCCCGTCCACGAGCAGGTCCTGCACCGATCCGTAGGGGAAGCCCTCCTGGGAGAGGTCGGCGGGTCGCCCGTCGGGGGTGGTGGTGATCTTCGCCATGACCTCCGGCGCCCGCGGGCCCCACACACCGAGGGTGCAGATGGCCGAGGTGGCGTTGACGAAGCTCACCGAACCGTCGGCGGGGAGGTGGCGGCGGAACCAGTACTCGTCGCGCCCCCCGTCGAAGGCGCCGGTCACCACCCGGAAGCTGTCCTCGCCGCGGCGCATGACGGTGAGATCGGAGCGGAAACCCCCGTCGGGGGTGAGCAGGGGTGTGTAGATGGAGCGTCCGACCGCCACGTCGATCTTGTTGACGCAGAGGTGCTCGAGGTACGCCAGGGCACCGGGACCGCTGACCTCGAAGATCGAAAAGGCGCTCAGGTCGACCATGCCGACGCTGTCGCGCAGGGCCAGGTGCTCGGCGTTGGTGATGGGCGACCACCAGCGGGCGTCCCACTCGTGGGGGCGGGGCCGGCACGCCTCGGGCCAGCGCTCCATGAGGGCGGCGTTGCTCTCGTACCACTGGGGCCGCTCCCAGCCCCGGGCGTCGAAGAACACCGCGCCCAGGGCCTCCTCGCGGGGGTAGAAGGGGCTACGCCGCATGCCCCGTTCGGTCGCCCACTGCTCGCGGGGGTGGACGATGCCGTAGGTCTTGTTGAAGTGCTCGGCGCAGCGGGCCTCGATGTGGTGCACCGTGCGTTCGTGGGGGTAGAAGCGGCTGATGTCGGCCCCGTGGGGATCGACGACGTGGGGGTAGCCGTGGGTCATCCATTCGGCCACGAGGCGGGCGATGCCCGGCCCCTCCTTCACCCACACGGCGGCCGCGGACCACAGGTTGCGCACCTCGACCGTCTCGCCGAGCACGGGCATGGCGTCGGGGGTGAGGGAGAGCAGGCCGTTGATGGCGTACTTGATCTCGGCGTCGCCGAGGATCTCCATGAGCTCGATGGCCTCTTCCATCTGGGGATCGAAGTCCTCGAAGGTCATGGGCAACTCGGTGGGCGACAGGGCCGCCTCCTCGTTGGAGGGGATGTCGTCGGGTCGCATGAAGATGGGCCGGTGGGCGTAGGAGCCGACCTCCATCGAGCCGGCGCTCTGGCGCTCGTAGCAGAAGGTGTCCATGTCGCGGATGATCGGGTAGGCGACCTCGGCGTTGGACTCCTGGAGGATGTCGATGGGACCGACGTCGGCCATCTGGTGCACGGCGGGGGTGAGGGGGATGGTGGCCCCGGCCATGCGGGCGATGCGGGGGCTCCAGACGCCACAGGCGATGGCGACGTGCTCGGTCTCGATCCGGCCCCGGTCGGTGACCACGGCGGCGATCCGTCCGTCGGCGACCTCGAGGTCGAGGACCTCGGTGTTGGCGAACACCTGCAGGGCGCCGGCGGCGACGGCCTCCTCACGCATGAGGGTGCCGGCCTGCAGGGAGTCGACCACCGACACGCTCGGGGTGTAGAAGCCGCCGAGCAGGATGTCGGTGTTGATGAAGGGGACGAGCTCGCCGATCTCCTTCGGGGTCACCAGATACGACTCGATGCCCCAGGCCCGGGCCGAGGTCATGCGCCGACGGAACTCCTCCATCCGCTCCGGGGTGCGGGCGACCTCGATGCCACCGCAGGTGTTGTTGACACCGAGCTCGGTGTACTGGCGCTGGCTCTCGAGGGTGAGCAGGGCCATCTCCTTGTTGTGGTCGACCGGGAAGATGAAGTTCGAGGCGTGGCCGGTCGACCCGCCGGGGTTGGGCAGGGGGCCCTTGTCGACGAGGACGAGGTCGGTCCACCCCAGACGGGCGAGATGACCGACGAGGCAGTTGCCGACGATGCCGGCACCGATGACGACGCAGCGGGCGCGGGCAGGCAGATCACTCATGGGAGGCTCCCGGGGACGCGATGTGACGGATGCGCGGTGAGACGCGGTGCCTCTGAGGCGCTATGCCTCTGAGGCGCTATGCCTCTGAGGCGCTATGCCTCTGAGGCGCTATGCCTCTGAGGCGGTGTGATATATCTATCGTCTATCACACGGCGCTGCCGAACGCCACCGCTTTCGCCGTGTGCCGCCACCATGACCGCCTCCGACTCCACCTCCCTCACCGAACGGGCCCACGCCGCCCTGCGGCGTCGCATCACCCGCCTCGAGCTCGCACCCGGCGAGCTGGTCCGCCTCGACGAGCTCAGCGACGAGCTCGGCATCGGACGCACCCCCGTCCGCGAGGCCGTCCAACGACTCGAGCGGGAACAGCTCGTGCGGGTCGTACCCCGGCGCGGCGTCTTCGTCACCAGCGTCGAGGTGGCCGACCTCCCCCTCCTGTACGAGACCCGGGCTCTCCTCGAGCCCTATGCGGCCCGCCTGGCGGCCGCCCGCGGCACGCCCGCCCACTGGCGGGCGATGAGCGAGGCCCTGGCCGACGCCGACAGCGACCCATCCGGCCCCCACCGTGGCGACGCCGACACTCCCGCACCGCGCCCCCGGCGCGGCCGGGGCGACGACGCCGTCCGGCGTGCCGGAGAGCTCCTCGACATCGACCGCCGCTGCCACGAGATCATGTGGGACGCGGCGGCCAACCGCTTCCTCGTCGACACCCTCGACACCCTCTACGCCCAAAGCGAGCGGGTGTGGCATCTGTACCTGGCCGATGTCACCGACATGCACGACGCCATCGCCGAGCATGCCCTCATCTGCGAGGCCCTGCGTGCCGGCGACGGCGACACGGCGGCCCGCCTCGCCGAGGCCCACGTGCGCTCCTTCGACGCCCAGGTGCGGCGCGC
>RFFY01000275.1 GCA_003697065.1 Actinomyces sp.
CGGTACAAGGGGTTGGGGAACATCCACTGGGCGGTGCGCTGGAACACGGTCAGATGCTCGACGAGGGGCGCGATCGTCGGAGCGATCTGGAAACCGCTGGCCCCGGCCCCGATCATGGCGACCCGCGCACCCTCGAGCTCGACCCCGTGGTCCCAGCGGGCCGAATGGAAGGCCGGCCCGGCGAAGTCGTCACGACCCTCGATGTCGGGCAGGTTGGGGATGTTCAGGGACCCGACGGCGGAGATGAGCACCGCCGCCTCGTGGGTCTCGGCGATCCCGTCGGGGCCCACGACCCGGACCCGCCAACGGGCCGTCGCCTCGTCCCACGTCGCCCCGGTGACCTCGTGACGGAAACGGATGTGGGGCCCGAGCCCGTACTCGGCCACGACGTCGGCGAAGTAACGCTGGAGCTCGGGCTGACGGGCGAAGTACTCACTCCAGTGGTCGGCGGGACGGAAGGAGTAGCAGTAGAAGTGGCTGCCCACGTCGACCCGCGCCCCGGGATAGCGGTTCTCCCACCAGGTACCGCCCGGTCCCGGGTTGCGATCGAAGATCACGAAGGGCAGACCGGCCTGGGCGAGCCGGATCCCGGCCAGGATCCCCGCTTCGCCCGCGCCGACGACGACCACGGGGTACCGCTTGCGCACCTCGGGGTCGATCGCATCGCCCCAGTCGACACGTCCGCTGTCGGCGCCGTCGAGGTGGAGATCCTCGACGAACATCTCCACCGCCTCGTCGGGGACGGGGCCACACGCCAGATAGGCCATCATCTCGGTGACGAGTCCGAGCGGGAGGGGGCCGGGAGGCGGGCAGCCGCGGTCGCGGTGATCGGCGAGAACAGGCAGGGCCCGCCGGACGGCCTCGGCCCGCGTCCCGTCGTCGAGGAAGCCCTGGTACTCGTTGAGCCACACGCCGCGGGGGCGGATGTCGCCGCGGATCCAGGCCGGGTCGCCGGTGATGTGCACCAGAGAACACATGAGGGCCGGGACACTGACCTCCTTCAGGTGGCGGGCGAGGGTGGCGTCGTCGTCGGCGAAGGGACGCCCGGCGTGGGGGTTGGCGGCAGGCTCGGGCGTCGAAGGGGCGGGAGCAGGCACGGCCCCAGCTTTGCCAGCCCGTGCCCGTCCCGCCAGACCGGACCGGGTCCGACGGGAGCGCTAGCGTGACCCGCGTGGATCTGCGCACCTGGCTCGTCGACGAGGCGCACGACCTGCGTCGCCGCCTCGAGGGGGCGGTCATCGCCCACCTACCCCCCGAGGAGATGACGGAGCGGGTCGACGGGGGCGGGGTGGCCCCCGTCTACGTCCTGTGGCACCTGGCCCGCCACCACGACGTGGCGGTCAACGCCGTGCTCCGCGGCGAGGCCGAGGTCCTCGACGCCCACGCCGACCGGGTGGGGATCGCCACCGACACCTGGCGCGGTCTCGCCGAGGCCCAGGACGACGAGATCGTGGCCCGCCTCGATCCCGCCGGTGTGGCCGCCTACACCCTGGCGGTGTGTGACGCCACCGCCGCCTGGCTCGCCGACACCCCCCTCGATGTCCTCGACACGGTCCCCGATCCGGCGGCGGTTCTCGACGCCCTGGGGACACCCCGTGACCGCTTCTCCTGGCTGTACGACATGTGGGCCGGGCGCGACGCCGCCTTCTTCGTGCGCTGGGAGGCCCTCGGCCACGGCTTCAACCACCTGGGCGAACTCGTCGCCCTCCGCAACCGCCTCGGTCACAGCCCCTTCTGAGAGGCGGGGTCGGCGCTCGCCCCGCTCCCCCGGAGAGCCGGGGTGGGTCTTCACAGGCGCGGTGCCCGGTCGTATCCTGAGAGTCGAGCTCGAGTCACTTGCGGACAGGAGGTGACCATGAAGCTCGAAGCGGGCGACCGCATCATCGTCGAGAGCAACAAGGTGGGCTCGCCGACGAGGCGTGGGGAGGTCGTCGAGGTGCTCGCCGAGGGCGACCATCCCCGTTACCGGGTCCGCTGGGACGACGGACACGAGAGCGTGTTCACCCCCGGCCCCGACGCCCACGCCGAGCCGGCCGGGTCCCGCTGACCGGTCGCGGGCCGTCGCCCGGGGCGGGGGCCCGCGACCGCGTGCCATCATCCGCGGATGGCACACGACCCGATGGACCGGTGGCCCGCGGTCGACGATCTGCGTCGCCGCGCCCGCCGACGCCTCCCCCACTTCGCCTGGGAGTACCTCGACAGCGGCACCGGACGCGACCGGGCCATGGCCCGCAACGAGGAGGCACTGGCGGCGGTGACCCTGGTCCCGCGCCTGTTGCGTGGCGAACTCCACCCCCGGGTGGAGACGACCCTGTTCGGACGCACCCACACCTCGCCGATCGGGATCGCCCCGGTCGGTCTCACCGGCGCGATCTGGCCCGGGGCCGACGCCTTCCTTGCCCGGGCGGCGGCCGCCGAGGGGATCCCCTTCGTGTCGAGCACGGTCGGGACCGGCCTGCTCGAGGAGATCGGGCCCCTGTGCGACGGTCGGGGGTGGTTCCAGCTCTATCCGCCCCGCGATCCGGTGGTGCGTGACGACCTCCTCGCCCGGGCCGAGCAGTCGGGCTACACGACCCTCGTCGTCACCGCCGACGTCCCCGCGCCCTCCCGACGGGAGCGGCAGCGCCGCGCCGGGATGGGCGCCCCCCGCCGCCCCGGCGCCCGCCACGTGATGCGGGTGCTGTCACGCCCGGCCTGGGCGCGGGCCGTGCTGCGCCACGGCGGACCCCGCTTCCGTACCCTCGAGGCCTACACCG
>RFFY01000276.1 GCA_003697065.1 Actinomyces sp.
CCCGGGAGCGTTCGATGCCGGCCCGGTGGAAGGCGGCGTCGTCGAGACCGAGCAGGTCGCGTGGAGCGGGCCACACCGGGACGGGACACGGTCCCGGGACCGGAGGGCCGTGACGGCGCGCCAGGCGGGTCCGGGCCGCCGAGGCGTCGGCGGTCACCACCCGTTGACCCACGACCGCCGTCGCCGCCGCCTCGTACCAGCGGGCGGTCGCCCCGATGCGCCAGACACGGCGTCGACGGGCGGCCCGTCCCACGGGGCCGGGGAGGCTCGCCAGTCGCCGGCGGAGGGGCTCGAACTCCTCGATCCCGTCGTCGGCGGCGCCGAGGAGGGCCGGCAGGGCCTCGACCAGCCAGGCCGCGCCCGGCCCCCACGTATCGGCGCGGACGGCGTCGCCCACGAGGCGGAAGGCGAGCGTTGCGGGCCCGTCGGGCGTGACACTCGCCCACCACCACACGCCCCGACGGCGGGCCACCGTCTTGACACCGAGGGTGGCGAAGGCGGGATCGGGCCGGAACGAGGGACGCCAGACGGTCGAGGCGGCCGGGGGTCGGTCGGTGATCCCGCCGGGAGCGAGCACGGTCAGGGCCGGACGCCCGCCGGCACCGGACGGGCGGTGCCGGCACCCGCGGACGCCGCCGTCTCGGTGGCGAGGCGCCGTTCCCGACGCCGCTCGAGGCGGCGCTGGAGGGGAAGGTCGACGAGTCCGGCCACGGCGACGAGGACCACGGCGGCCAGGGCGTCGAGCCACCAGTGGTTGGCGGTGAGCACCACCCCGGCCGTGGTGACCACGGGGTGGGCGACGGCCACGAAGCGCAGACGCCGCCGCGACGAGAAGCGGACGACCGCCCACGCCGCGATGAGGGCCCAGCCCACGTGCAGGGACGGCATGGCGGCGATCTGGTTGGCAGCCGACTTCACGGCATCGCTCGAGTAGATGCGTGGCCCGAAGGTCTGGAGGGTGTCGACGAAACCCATGTCGGGGAACCAGCGCGGGGGCGCCAGCGGGAAACCCACGTGCAGGGCCAGGCCGGCGAAGGTGGTGAGGAACAGGACCCGTCGCACCCGCCCGTAGTGGTCGTAGTGGCGCACGAAGAGCCAGATCATCAAGAGGGCGGCCACGGTGAAGTGGGCGAGGAAGTAGTAGCGGTTGAGGAGCCAGACGACGGCGTCGTTGCCCACGGCGAGGCGCTGGAGGTCGACCTCGACGAAGATGCCCAGGGCGCGTTCCCAGCTCACGACCTGGCGGGCGTTGGCGAGGGCCTCGCCGATGTCGTCACGCACCAGCCAACGCACCCATCGGTACAGGGCGAGACCGGTCCCGATGAGGAGGAGCTCGCGCCCCAGCGGCAGGCCGAAACGGGTCCGGTACCAGGGCGGGCGGGGGGCGGGCGTCGCCGCACCGGGGTCCGTCGTGTCGACGGGGATGAC
>RFFY01000277.1 GCA_003697065.1 Actinomyces sp.
ACCAGATAGCGCAGGTGACCGAGGTGGTCCTCGACGTTGTTGCCGAAGACCCACAGGAACAACATGTTGCCGCCCAGGTGCAGCCACGAGCCGTGGAGGAACATCGAGATCAGCACGGCCAGCCAGACGTTCTTGTCGGGGAAGGCGGCTGGGGTGCGCGGGTGGGCACGACAGGCCGACGGGTCGCCCTGTCGGAGGGTGGCGCGGATCTCCTCGACGGCGAGGGGGCGCCCCTGGGTGACCTCGCAGGGGACGGCGGCCCACCGGTAGGTGAACCTCACCTGCTCCTCGTAGCCGCTCACGCCCGTCGTGGCGCTGGGCTGGATCCACACGTAGACGAACACGCACACCAGGATCAGCAGCCAGTTGACGACGGCCGGCGAGTAGGTGGGGTTCTCGTCCTTGTACGGGATCATCGCTCGACGGGCAGACCGCGGGTGAGGTGGATAGCTCCGGTCGCTGGAGGCTAGTCCCCGCGGCCTGGGCGACGAGGGGTGACCGGGAGTGTCGTACCCCGTCTCTAGTGTCGTACACATGTTCGGTACGGTTCTCGAAGCGCCGTCCACCGAGGGCAAGGCGGTGGAGGTCGAGGAGGCGGTGGTGGCTCGCCTGGCCGACCTCGCTGCGGTGGTGGCCGGGGTGCCGGGTGCGGGGTGGGGTCGGCGGGAGCTGGTGGCGGCCATGGAGGCGCTGGCGAGGGTGAAGGCGGCCGTCGCGGCGGCCGAGGTGCGCTTGGCCGCGGCTGTGGATGCTCTGGGTGATGCGGGGGCCGATGGGGTGTCGTCGTGGAAGACGGTCTCGGGGTGCTCCGAGCGTGAGGCGCGGCGGGCCAAGAAGCGCGCTCAGGTGTTGGGGGAGATGCCGGCAGTGACCGATGCCTTGTCCGAGGGTCGGGTGAACGTGGAGACCGCGGACGTGTTGGTGGAGGCCGCCGGCCGGGCCGGAAGCGAGGCCGTCGAGGGAGAGTTGTTGGGTCTGGTGGCGGGTGCGGACGCGGATGGGGCGCGGCGGGTGGCCGAACAGTGGCTGACGAAGCGGGAGTCGGCGGCTGATGTGGAGGCGCGTCTGGCGCGTCAGCGGCGCCGGCGGCGGGGCTGGCGCCACCGTGACACCGGCTCGGGTATGTGGCGTTTCGGGTTCGAGTTGGACTCGGTGACCGGCGCCCAGGTCGCCCAGGTGCTGGATCGGGAGATGGATCGCCTGTGGCGCCACGACGGCGGCCGCGACGGCACCCCCGACCAGATCCGCTCCGTCGAGCAGCGCCGCGCCGACGCCTTCACCCGCTTGATGGGCGTCGACTCACCCGTGGAGACCGACCGCGACCTACCC
>RFFY01000278.1 GCA_003697065.1 Actinomyces sp.
CGACGGCGAGCCGGGTACCGGCGCCACCGACGACGGGGCGACCGCCTCCTGATCCCGGCCCCGGCCGGGCGCCCGCGCCGCCCCTCGTCGGGGCCCGGGCGTCGGGGTGCCGCGCCGGCTACCCGATCAGTGGGCGGCGGAGTCGAAGAGGTGGTTGCGGCGCTCCCGCTCGGCCTTGAGGTTCGCCATGAAGACGGCCGCTTCGGTCCGGCTGCTCATGTTCAGCTTGCGCAGCAGGTTCGAGACGTAGTTCTTCACCGTCTTTTCGGCGAGGTTCATCCTCTGGGCGATCTGGCGGTTGGTCAGACCCTCGGCCAGGTGGTCGAGGAGGCGCCGCTCCTGGGGGCTCAGCCCCTCGAGGGCGCCGTCGTCGTCGTCCACACGGCCCGTCCGCAGGCGCTCGAGGAGGCGGCCGGTGAGGGTCGGATCGATGAGGGAGCCCCCGTTGGCGACGACCCGCAGGGACCGCACCAGCTCGCGGGCCGCAGTGCGCTTCAACAGGAAGCCGGCGGCGTCGGCGCGGATGGCCGACAGGAGGACGTCGTCGTTCGAGTAGGAGGTGAGGATCAGACAGGCCACCTCGGGGCACCGTTCCCGCACCCCCCGGCACACGTCGAGTCCGTCCCCGTCGGGCAACATGAGATCGATGAGGGCGACATCGGGTCGCGTGGCCTCGATACGGCGGAAACCCTCGATGGCGCCGCCGGCTTCACCGACGATCTCGATGTCGTCCTCGCGTTCGAGGATCGAGCGCAGACCCTCGCGCACCAGTTCGTGATCGTCGAGCAGAAAGACCCTGATCGTCATCGTGTACTCCTGTCCTGTCCAGTTCGCCCCCGATGGGACGCCCCGATGATCGGGTGGACACGACGGGTGCCTTGACCGAATCGGTCCGAGGGTCACCTCGGTGACGATCGGAGGCCCAGGCGACGCCACGACCCCCGTCACCGCGCCGTGTGGGTCGCCCGACCCACCGGACGGCCCGGCACGGGCCCGGGCGCGCCGAGACCCCGGGTACGGGTCCCGGGGTCTCGTCAGCGATGAGCGAACCGGCGGCGCCGGATCAGGCCTGCTGGATCTTGATCTCGATGTCGACGCCGGCGGGCAGGTCGAGACGCTGGAGCGAGTCGACCGTCTTGGGCGTGGGATCGACGATGTCGAGGAGGCGCTTGTGGATCCGCATCTCGAAGTGCTCGCGCGAGTCCTTGTCCTTGAAGGGCGAGCGGATCACCGTGTAACGGTGCTTCTCGGTGGGCAGCGGCACCGGCCCCCGCAGGGTGGCCTGGGTGCGCTTCACCGTCTCGACGATCTTCTTGGTCGACTGGTCGATGATCTCGTGATCGTAGGCCTTGAGCCGGATCCGGATCTTTTGTCCCGTGGCCATGGCGGCGCCTCGATTCCGGTCGGCGATTACTTGAGGATCTTGGTGACCGAGCCGGCACCGACGGTGCGACCACCCTCACGGATGGCGAAGCGCAGACCCTCGTCCATGGCGATGGGGGCGATGAGCTCGACCCGCATCTCGGTGTTGTCGCCCGGCATGCACATCTCGACGCCCTCGGGCAAGGTGATGGTGCCCGTCACGTCGGTGGTGCGGAAGTAGAACTGGGGCCGGTAGTTGGAGAAGAAGGGCTTGTGGCGGCCGCCCTCCTCCTTGGACAGGACGTAGACCTGGGCCTCGAACTCGGTGTGGGGGGTGATGGAGCCCGGAGCCGCCAGCACCTGGCCGCGCTGCACCTCCTCCTTCTTGGTGCC
>RFFY01000279.1 GCA_003697065.1 Actinomyces sp.
CCAGCGGCCCCCATCCCACCAGGAGCGACCCATGACCCACCGCGAGCACCCCGCCCCCGCCTACCGCGACGTCGTCGACGGTGCGGCCCAGCTCATCGACGTCCGCGAACCCGACGAGGTGGCTGCGGGAACCCTCCCCGGCGCGGTCAACATCCCCCTCGGCGAACTGCCCCACCGCCTCGGGGAGCTCGATCCGAGCCGACGGGTCGTCCTGTTGTGCCGCTCCGGCGGGCGCTCGGGCCGGGCCGCCGAGTTCCTGACCGCCCAGGGTTTCCGCGACGTCGTCAACCTCACCGGCGGCATGCTCGCCGTCGTCGACGCCGGGGTCTGACCGGGCGCTCAGCCCGCCATGGCGGGCACCCCCTTGAGCAGGGCCTCGTTGGGTTCGTCGGGCAGCTCGGTGAGCGGCTCGGCGATCTCGGCGTGGGTCGGGCCGTGGGCCCGCGCCAGGGGCTCGAGAGCTTCGAGGTCGAAGCCGTAGATCTCGGCGGCGTTGGTGGCGAGGATGCGCTGGAGCGTGTCGGGGTCGACCCCGCTGAAGATCTGGCGCAGGTGCTCGCGGGTGTAGGGGAAGGTCCCCTCCCGGTGGGGGTAGTCCGAGCCCCACAGGAACTTGTCGACCCCGAGCTCGAAGGCGGCAGCGGCGTCGTCGGGCCCGGGCTGGGAGACCCCGAGCCAGCAGTTCTGGCGGAAGTACTCGGTGGCCGAGCGGGGCAGGATGTGCTCCTCGCCGTAGCGCAGCTCGCCCGTGCGGCCCGTGTCGCGGATCTGGGCCAGCACCTTGTCCATGCGCTCGAGCAGGGGCGGCAGCCAGGCGGCGCCCTGCTCGGTCATGACGAAGCGCAGGCGGGGGAAGCGTTCGAACACGCCGGACAACAGGAGCTGGCCGAAGGGCCGGTGCGAGTAGAAGCTGACGTCCATGATGAACAGCAGGTCGGCCACGGGGTAGCGGCCGTAGTTCGGCGAGCCCGTGCCGCCGTGGAGGTTGACCACCACCCCGAGGTCCTGGCACACCTCCCAGATGCGGTCGTAGACGGGGTCGTGCAGGGGCGGCAGGTAGTCGCAGTCGGGGGGCAGGTTGGGCAACAGGATCCCGCCCCGTAGCCCATGCTCGACGCACCACTCGATGTCGGCGACGGTGTCGTCGAGCTCGTTGAGGAAGATCTGGCCGATCCCCGCCCGCTCGGCGGGGAAGCGGGCGCAGAAGTCGGCCATCCAGCGGTTGTGGGCCCGGATGCCGGCATGGCGACGCTCGTACTCCTCGCGGTTGCGGGGCTGGGGGGCGAACAGGACGAAGCTCGGGAAGAAGGGCGGGATGGTGTTGGGGTACACGACCTCGCCCACCACACCGTCGGTGTGTTGCTCACCGCGGCGGACCTCGTCGTCCCAGTTGCGGATACGCATCCCCTCCTGGAGGTCGCGGAAGGGGTTGCGGTACCTGGCCCGCCAGGCGTCGAACTCCTCG
Organism: Actinomyces sp.; assembly: GCA_003697065.1. Classification (GTDB taxonomy): domain Bacteria; phylum Actinomycetota; class Acidimicrobiia; order Acidimicrobiales; family Aldehydirespiratoraceae; genus J010. The sequence continues at coordinate 1,466 of RFFY01000279.1, forward strand.
TGCCAGCGGGACTCGAGGTAGTCGCGGTACTGGTCGTGGCTGCCTCCGGCATGGCAGTCGGCGGAGATGATCGTGTAGTGCGCCTCGTCGCTCATGGCGGCGTACCTCCCTGTCGACCGGTCGCGGTCCGCTGTCATCGTGGCGCGTCCG
>RFFY01000280.1 GCA_003697065.1 Actinomyces sp.
CCTGCCGTCCGCCGGTGCGTAGTTGCACGCGGTACAGGTAGACGCCCGTCGGGAGCGTACCGGCCTCGAAGGCCACGTTGTACCACCCGGCCACCTGCACCCCATCCACCAGCACGGTCACCTCACGCCCCAGCAGGTCGTACACGGCGAGGCGTACGCTGCCCGCCTCCGGTAGCCCGTAACGGATGGTCGCGCGCGGATTGAACGGGTTGGGGTAGCTGCCCACCAGCGTCAGCGTCGCCGGCACCTCCCCCCCTGCACCTGAGGGCCCCTCGGTGCCCGTGCCCACGCCAAAGTCGCCGCTCGCCTCGGCGATGGCCTGCTGGCCGCACGAGTTGGTGATGACCACTTCGTAGGCATAGGCTGCTGCGCCATCGCTGGTCAGGCGGAAGCCGGCCCAGCGGCGGGGCGTCGCCGTCGTCTCCCAGATGTAGTCACCCGTGGAGGCCTCCAGGGCGGTGCCGGTCGTAGCAGCCGTCAGCCCGTCCAGCCGGCGGGTCGTGGTGCCGGCCTCTACGAAGTGGACCGACGCCAGCGTGGCCCCGCGCCCGGCGTCGACATCGAGGTCGAGATACGGGCGGGGCGTGGCCTCGGGCTCTATCTGCTGGCGGACGATGGCCGGCAGCGGACACGTCAAGGGAGCCGCATCGGCCCGAGGCCGGGTGTAGAGATAGGCTGTGCCGGTGACCGCCAGGCCGTCGGGGTCGTTGCTGTTGGGGCTACCGACCAGCGCGGCCTCGTCGGACACCGCCACGGTCGTGCCGAAGAGCGCGAAGGCCGCCGGCGTGCGTGGCGACAGCTGCACCGTCTCGGTGGCGGGCCACACGCCGCCCCGCCGGGCGTAGAGGTAGGCCGCGCCCGCGTCGGTGCCCCCGGCATCGCTGCGGCTCGCCCCCACCACCACCACCGACCCGTCTACGGCGACGGAGGTGCCGAAGAGGTCCCCCGCGCCGCGCGCCGTGGCCACCAGCCGGGTCACCGTGGCCTTGCTCCACAGACCGGCAGCAGGACGCTCGAACACATAGGCCGCACCGGCATCCAG
>RFFY01000031.1 GCA_003697065.1 Actinomyces sp.
CCCAGGCGCAGGCGTCGGGACAGTCCAGGGGGCAGGCCCCCACCACCTCGTGCACGGACCCACGCTAGCCGTCACCCGCCCTCGTCTCGCCCCCGTCGGGTCACCGCACTAGCGTCGCCGCGATGGGCATCGACCTCACCGGACGGGTGGTCGTCGTCACCGGCGGCAACCGGGGGATCGGACTCGGCATCGCCCGAGCGGTCGCCGAGGCGGGTGCCGACGTCGCCATCTGGGGCCGTGACGCCGACCGCAACGCCGAGGCGGCCGAACGCCTCGCCGCCACCGGCCGCCGGATCCACGCCGCCACCTGCGACGTGACCGACGAGGACCGGGTCGCCGCCGCCATGGACGCCACCATCGAGGCCCTCGGGCCCCTCGACGCCTTCGTCGCCAACGCCGGTGTGGGCGGCGCCCTGCTGCCCTACGCCGACGTCACCCTCGAGGAGTGGCGCCGGGTCATGACGGTCGACCTCGACGGGGTCTTCCTGTCGACCCGGGAGGCCGTCCGCCGCCTGATCGAGCACCGCCGCCCCGGTGCCCTGGTCCTCGTCTCGTCCACGTCGGCCATCCACGGCGCCGCCCGCAACGTCGCCTACGGCACGGCCAAGACCGGCCTGCTCGGACTGACCCGGGCCCTGGCCGTCGAGCTCGCCCGCCACCACATCCGGGTCAACGCCCTCCTACCGGGTTGGACCATCACCGAGTTGGCCGAGGCCGCCTACGCCGACGACCGCTTCCGCGCCGTCACCACCCGACGCACACCGGTGCGCCGCTGGGCCGAACCCGCCGACATGGGCCCCGCCGCCGTCTTCTTGTGCGACCCGACCATCGAGTACCACACCGGCGACCACCTCGTCGTCGACGGCGGCTACACCGTCTTCTGACCTCAGGGGAGCTCATGGAACTCGATGTCATGTCGGGAGCGCTCGAACTGCACGCCATGGCCGACCTGGCGGCCCGGGCGGAACGGGCGGGCTTCGGCGCCCTGTGGCTCACCGAGTCGGGGCGCACCGCCTATCTGGGTTGCGCCGCCGCCGCCCTGGCCACCGAGCGCATCGGCATCGGCACCGCCATCGCCGTCGCCTTCCCCCGCAGCCCCATGGTGACCGCTGCCGTGGCCTGGGAGCTCGCCGACGCCACCGGGGGACGCTTCACCCTCGGGCTCGGCACCCAGGTCAAGGCCCACATCGAGCGGCGCTACTCGACCGAGTACGCCCCACCGGGGCCCCGTCTGCGCGAGTACGTGCAGGCCCTGCGCGCCATCTTCGCCGCCTTCCGGGGCGACGAGCGCCTCGACTTCGACGGCGACTTCTACCACTTCAGCCTCCTGCCACCGACCTGGTCGCCGGGCCCCATCGCGGTCCCCGATCCACCCGTCTTCGTCTCGGCCGTCCTGCCCTGGATGAGCCGGATGGCCGGCGAGCTCTGCGACGGGGTGCACATCCACCCCTTCCACTCCCCCACCTACCTGAGGGAGGTGCAGATCCCCGCCATCGCCGAGGGAGCCCGTCGGGCCGGACGCGACCTGTCGGCGGTCACCCTGGAGATCCCCGTCATGACGGCGGTCGGCGACACCGAGGCCGAGATCGCCGAGACCCGCGAGCACGCCCGCACCATGATCGCCTTCTACGGCTCCACCCGGACCTACGCCCCCACCTTCGAGATCCACGGCTACGAGGGTCTGGCCGAGGCCCTCCACGAACGCCAACGGGCCGGGGACCTGGCGGGCATGACGGCCCTGGTGACCGACGAGGTGCTCGACCACTACATCGTGACGGCCACCTGGGACGGGCTGGGACCCGCCCTCGTCGAGCGCTACCGCGATCTCGCCCCCTCGGTGCGGGTCATGACCTACACGGCGAGCCACCAGGCGGCGCGCGACCCGGAGATCTACGAGCGGTGGGGCGAGGTGGCGGCCGCCATGCGTTCGGCGGCCTGAGCGGCCACCCGTACGACGCCCACGACATCGCCGGCGGCGTTGGTGACCGGGGCCTGCACGAGGTCGGCCACCGTGACGGCGTCGCCCGTTCCCCGCTCGGGTGCGTCGATCACCGTCCCGGGATCGAGGCGCCCCAGGGCCACGAGGAGATGGACGAGGGCGACGCCGGCGGCGCGTCCGGCACCGTCGTGCACCTTGAGGGCCAGGGCCGTGCCGTCGTCGAGACCGGCGACCATGTTGCCCTCGGCACCCACCTTGGTGAACCCGGCCCCGTCGAGGGCGACGAGGAGGCGGGTGTCCAGGCGCCCCGTCCCCGCCACGTACCAGGGATGGGCGACCATGGCGTCGACGAGGCGGCGCCCCGGCTCGTCGGGACCGGCGGCGGCGAGGCGCGCCACCCCCCGGGCCAGGGCCCGCAGGGGAAGGGCGACCACCGGGGCGCCGCATCCGTCGACGGCGACGGGACCCCGGTCCACGGCCGCGCCGGTCAGGTCGGCCACCGTGGCCAGGACCCGCTGCTGCACCGGGTGGTCGGGGTCGAGATAGCCCCGCGGTGACACCCCCAGGTGGCGGGCCAGGGTGAGGAAGCCGGCGTGCTTGCCCGAACAGTTGTGGTGGACGCGGGTCGGACCCCCGCCCCGCGCCGCCAGACGGCGGGCGGCGTCGGCATCGAGGGGCCAGGCGGGGCCGCACCCGAGATCGTCGGGTCCCAACCCGAGGCGCTCCAGCCAGGCCCCGACCGCCTCGACGTGGCCGTCCTCGCCGCTGTGGCTCGCACACGCCAGGGCCAGCTCGTGATCCGCCACCCCGTGGGCGTCGGCGGCCCCCTCGGCCACCAGGGCGAAGGCCTGGAGGGACTTCATGGCCGATCGGGGTGGCACGAGCGTGTCGGGGTCGCCGGCGGCGGCGAGCACCGCGCCGTCGGTGTCGGTGAGGACCCAGGTGACGAGATGCCCGGACTCGACGAAGACACCCCGGGTCACCTCCACCCGCAGGGGAGAGGTGGCGGGGCCCGTCGCGTGTCGCACCGTGCCATGCTGCCAGAACCCCACGGCCCGCCACCACGAGGAGGCGTCATGCCCGACGAACCCATCCGCACCCCGACCTGGCGTCGCGCCCTGGTCACCGGCGCCTCCAGCGGTATCGGACGGGCCCTCGCCCTGCGCCTGGCGGCGGCCGGCACCGACCTCGTCGTCGTGGCCCGGTCCGCCGACCGGCTCGAGCAGCTCGCCGCCGAGGTCGACGCCTCGTGGCCGGGTCGCCGGGTCGAGGTCCTCGCCGCCGATCTCGCCGACCGCTCGGCGCTGGCCCGGGTGGAGCAGAGGCTGGCGAGTGACGACGAGCCGGTCGACCTGTGCGTCAACAACGCCGGCTTCGGTCAGCACGGACCCGTGGCCGAACTCGACGTCGACGCCCAGACGGCCATGATCGACGTGAACGTCGTGGCCCTCACCCGGCTCAGCACCGTGGCGGCCCGCACCCTGCGGGCGCGGGGTCACGGCGGGATCCTGCAGGTGTCGTCCATCGCCGGCTTCGTGCCGGCGGCGGGCACCGCCGTGTACAACGCCACCAAGGCCTACGTGACGAGCTACACCGAGTCGCTCCACGTCGAGCTCCGGGGGACAGGGGTCCATGTCACGGCCGTGTGCCCGGGCTTCACCCGCACCGAGTTCCAGGAGCGGGCCGGCTACGACGCCGGGGGCGTGCCCGCCTGGCTCTGGCACGACCCGGACACGGTCGCCGCCGTCGCCCTCGACGCCGTCGCCGCCAACCGTCCCGTCGTCGTGCCCGGCCTCGCCAACAAGGTGATGACGGCCACGGTGCGGGTGCTGCCCGGCGCGGTGACCCGACGCGTGGCCGGGCTCTTCTCGTCCCGGTGACCGCCACCCCGGCGGCCCCGGCGGCGCTGACCGCGGCGTGGGCGTAGCATCGCGCTCATGGAGCTGCGGCTCGCCCGACCCGCGGACGCCGAGGCCATCCGCGCCATCTACAACCACGAGGTCGAGCACACGACCCACACCTTCGACCTCGAACCGCGCACCCTCGACCAGCAGAGGGCCTGGCTGGCCGAACGCACGGGCGCCTTCGCCGTCCTCGTCGCCGAGATCGACGGCCGCGTCGCCGGCTTCGCCAGCCTCTCGCCGTACCGCGACCGACCCGCCTACCGCACCACGGTCGAGGATTCGGTCTACGTCGACCGGACCTGCCGCAGCCGGGGGGTGGGACGGGCCCTGCTGTCGGGGGTGGTCGAGGCCGCCGCCAACCGCGGCTTCCATTCGGTCATCGGGCGGATCGTGGGGGGCCACGAGGCCTCGATCGCCCTCCACCACGCCTGCGGCTTCCGGGTCGTGGGCACCGAGCGGGAGGTCGGACGCAAGTTCGGACGCTGGCTCGACGTGGTGATCATGCAGCGCCTCCTGCCGTGAACGCCGAGAGCCCGCCGGGAGGCGGGCTCTCGTTCCTTTCACGTGGGCCGGGGAGGATTCGAACCTCCGTAGGCGAAAGCCGACGGGTTTACAGCCCGTTCCCTTTGGCCGCTCGGGCACCGACCCGGGGTTCCGGTGAACCGGAACCGAAACGATAGCGCCTCAGGTGGCGACCGCGTCCTGTCGGGTCACCCGACGCTTCATGGCCGCCATGCCGGCGACCACGGCGCAGTACTCGGCGACGAGGTCGGCGTGCTCGTCGTCGAGGTGGGCGAAGCGGACGTAGGCGACGTGGCCGTCGGGCCCCGACGACACCCGCCGTACGACCCCGGGGGTGGCGAAGCGGACCGTCGACCCGTCGGCGCGGGGGAGGTCGACGACGAGGCGGAGCTTGGCCCCCCGGCGCAGGGGCGTGGACGACACGA
>RFFY01000281.1 GCA_003697065.1 Actinomyces sp.
CGCGGCGAGCCGCCGTATCGGGCCGCACTGTCGGCCTGCCGACGGAACGCGGCGGGGCCCCAGCGGGTTCGGACCCCACGTGGACGACGACGCCGTGAACCCCTCCGCTCCCCGCCCGATGCCCGACGACTCCGCGGACGGGGCTCTCCCCGCCGCCCAGTACCTGCCCCCCGAGCGGGTCCTCGCCGAGATGGCCGAGGCCAACGCCCGGCGGACGCGGGCCCTGTCGGTGTGGCAGATCGCCGTCCTGAGCACCATGGCCGGTGGATTCATCACCGTCGGCGCCCTCTTCAGCGTGCTGTTGGCCGCCGGCTCCCACAGCGAAGGGGTGACCCGCCTGCTGGAGGGCTTCGGCTTCTCCACCGGTTTCTTCCTCGTCGTGTTGAGCGGGGCGGTGCTGTTCACCGAGGCCAACGTCGAGGTGCCCGCCACCCTCCTGGCCCGTGACTCGCGCCAGGTCCGCTCCGCCGTCCTGCGCCTGTGGGTGCTCGCCGCCGCCGGCAACCTGCTCGGAGCCTTCGTGGTGGGGCGCCTGGTCGCCTACACCATGGACTACGGACCCGAATACGAGCGGGTGCTCGGCGAACTCGTCGAGCTGAAGATGCGCTACCGCACCATCGGCGGGGTCGACGGGGTGGCCCGGGCGGTGGTTTCGGGCATCGTCGCCAACTGGCTGGTCGGCATGGCGGCCTTCCTCGCCACCATGGGACGCACGATCATCGGCAAGTACATCCCCGTGCTGGTGGTGGTGTCGGCCTTCGTCGCCGGCGGCTTCCTGCACAGCCCCGCCAACATGGCCTACTTCTCGCTCATCCAGCCCCTGGGCGACGGACCGGGCTGGGGAGCGGCCCTGGCGTGGGGCATCGCCCCCGCCGCCGTCGGCAACATCATCGGTGCCGTCGTGTTGGTCGCCCTGCCCTTCTGGTACGGGACCGGCCGCACCCCCCGACGCTGACCGCCCACGGCTCAGACCTCCCCCGGCGCCGGGCCGGAGCGGGCGAGACGGCGGCGCTGTTCGGCGAGCAGGGATCCCGCCCCCGCCCCGGTGCTCTCCAGGGCCCGCAGGAGGGCGACCAGGTTGCGGTC
>RFFY01000282.1 GCA_003697065.1 Actinomyces sp.
GCCCTGCCCCTCAAGAACGGTGAGCCCGAGGTCGACGTCGAGGAGCGCATCGTGGAAAGGGCGGTGCGCGGTGAGGCCGACGTCCACGTCGTGCGGCGGGCCTCGTTCGAGATCCGCGAGAAGGTCTCGGTGGCCGAGCGCATCAACGTCGCCCTCCACCCCTACACGAGTTTCGTGATCATCCCCATCTTCGCCCTGGCCAACGCGGGCATCGAGCTGTCCCGCGACACCGTCGAGGCCGCCCTCACGGCCCGTGTGACCGCCGGCGTCTTCCTCGGCCTCGTCATCGGCAAGCTGATCGGGGTCTCGCTGGCCACCTGGCTGGGCGTGAAGTCGGGCCTGTCGACCCTGCCCCGGGGGGCGTCGTGGGTCCACGTGGTGGGTCTGGCCGCCATCGCCGGCATCGGGTTCACCGTGTCGCTGTTCGTGACCGGGCTCGCCTACGACGACGTCCTGTCCACCGAGGAGGCCAAGATCGGCATCCTGTCGGCCTCCCTCGTCGCCGCCATCGTGGGCAGCGTCATCCTCACCCGGGCCCACCGGGTCATCGAGGTCGACATCGACGACCCCGTCCCGGTCGGCGCCGGCGACTGACGGGCGCCCGTCCGGCACCACCGCCGGTGACGGGCCCGGCCCCGGCGCTCACGCGCCCGGCGTCGCTGCCGATACGGTGCCCGGGCGTGTCGGGGCGCCCCCGACCCCCAGTCTCCGCTCACGATCGGTTCGCACCGTGTCCAACGCCCTCGTCATCGTCGAGTCGCCGGCCAAGGCCAAGACCATCGCCAACTACCTCGGCCCGGGCTACGTCGTCGAGTCCTCGATCGGTCACATCCGTGACCTGCCCCGCAACGCCGCCGAGGTCCCCAAGGCCTACAAGGGCGAGCCCTGGGCCCGGATCGGCATCGACACCGACAACGGCTTCAAGCCCCTCTACGTCGTCAACAGCGACAAGAAGGACCAGATCCGCAAGCTGAAGGCGGCCCTGGCCGAGGCCGACGAGTTGTATCTCGCCACCGACGAGGACCGCGAGGGCGAGGCCATCGCCTGGCATCTCATCGAGGTGCTCAACCCCCGGGTGCCGGTGAAGCGCATGGTCTTCCACGAGATCACCCCCGAGGCCATCCGCGCCGCTCTCGAGTCGCCCCGCGAGCTCGACCGGCGCCTCGTCGACGCCCAGGAGGCCCGCCGTCTCCTCGACCGTCTCTACGGCTACGAGGTCTCCCCGGTGTTGTGGAAGAAGGTCATGCCGGGCCTGTCGGCGGGACGGGTCCAGTCGGTCGCCACCCGCATCATCGTCGAGCGCGAGCGGGAGCGCATCGCCTTCGTTCCCGCCGAGTACTGGAGCCTGACGGCCACCTTCGCTGCGGCCGACGACGCCGAGGCCCGGCCCTTCGACGCCTCCCTGGTGGCCCTCGACGGGACCCGGGTGGCGACGGGTCGCGACTTCGGTGCCGACGGGCGGCCCTCGCGCGACGACGTCGTGGTCCTCGAGGGCGACACGGCGAGGGCCCTCGTCGACGACCTCGACGGCGTCGAGGTCGCGGTCCGCTCCCGCGAGGCCCGGCCCTACCGGCGCCGGCCGGCGGCCCCCTTCATCACCTCGACCTTCCAGCAGGAGGCCGGACGCAAGCTCCGCATGTCGGCGGCGGCGGCAATGCGGGCGGCCCAGTCCCTGTACGAAAAGGGCTACATCACCTACATGCGGACCGACTCGACGACCCTGTCGGACACCGCCCTGCGGGCCGCCCGGGCCGTCATCGCCGAGCGCTTCGGCGTCGAGAACCTCCCCGACGCCCCCCGCACCTACACCCGCAAGGTGAAGAACGCCCAGGAGGCCCACGAGGCGATCCGCCCCGCCGGCGACACCTTCCGCTCCCCCGCCGAGGTCGCCCGCGAGGTCCCCCCGGCCGAGGCCCGGGTGTACGAACTGATCTGGCAACGCACGGTGGCGTCCCAGATGGTCGACGCCACCGGCGAGACCGTTCAGCTCCGTCTCGGCGCGACGACCCGGTCCGGTCGCGACGTCGAGTTCTCGGCGTCGGGCACGGTGATCACCCGTCCGGGTTTCCGCCTCGTCTACGTCGAAGGGTCCGACAACGGCGACGAGGACGAGACCGATCGCCGCCTGCCCCCCGTCGCCGAGGGCGACCGGGTGCGGGCCCTCGACTACCGGCCCGAGGAACACCGCACCCAGCCCCCTCCCCGCTACACCGAGGCCTCCCTCGTCAAGCGACTCGAGGAGCTCGGGGTGGGTCGACCCTCGACCTACGCCTCGATCATCGCCACCATCCTCGACCGGGGTTACGTGTGGAAGAAGGGCTCGGCCCTGGTGCCCACCCTCACGGCCTTCTCGGTGGTCAACCTGCTCGAGCGCCACTTCCCCAACCTCGTCGACTACGCCTTCACGGCGCGGATGGAAGACGATCTCGACCGCATCGCCGCCGGCGAGGAGGAGCCCGTTCCCTGGCTGGCCCGCTTCTACTTCGGCGACGACGACGATCCGGGTCTCAAGGAGAAGGTGTCGGCCCGTCTCGGCGAGATCGACGCCCGTGACATCAACACCGTGCCCCTGGGGGTGGCCGAGGACGGCGAACCGGTCGTGGCCCGGGTCGGCCGCTACGGCCCCTACGTCCAAAAGGGCGAGCTGAGTGCCTCGATCCCCGACGATCTGCCGCCCGACGAGCTGACCCTCGACAAGGCCCTCGAGTACCTCGCCGCGCCCAACGAGGGTCGGGTCCTGGGGACCGATCCCGACACCGGGCTGCCCGTGATCGCCCGGGCCGGGCGCTTCGGCCCCTACGTCCAGCTCGGCGAGGCCGACCAGGTCGAGGGCAAGCCGAAGACGGCGTCGCTCCTGTCGTCGATGTCGTTGGAGACCGTCACCCTCGACGACGCCCTGAAGCTGTTGTCCCTCCCTCGCGTCGTGGGGGTCGACCCGGCCGACGGCGAGGAGATCACGGTGCACAACGGGCGGTACGGCCCCTACGTGAAGAAGGGATCCGAGAGCCGGAGTCTCGAGTCCGAGGACCAGCTCTTCACCGTCACCCTCGAGGAGTGCCTGCGCCTGCTCGCCCAGCCCAAGCGCCGCCGGGGTCAGACCCCCAAGCCGCCCCTGCGGGAGCTGGGTGAGGATCCCGCCACCGGGCGCCCGATGGTGGTGCGCGACGGGCGCTTCGGGCCCTATGTGACCGACGGCGAGGTCAACGCCAGCCTGCGCAAGGGCGACACGGTCGAGGAGCTCACCCCCGAGCGGGCCTCGGAGCTGCTGGCCGACCGCCGGGCCAAGGGACC
>RFFY01000283.1 GCA_003697065.1 Actinomyces sp.
GCCGTCGAGCGTCTCGCCTCCTTCGTCCGCCTCCCCCGCCCCGCCCGCGACACGGTGCGGCGCCGGGTCGACGAGGACGAGTCCTTCCGCACCTGGCTCCTGGAACATCTCGACGAGCAGGAGGTGGGCCGGCTCGGGTGGTTGTGGCTGTCGCGCCCCGAGGGCTGGGAGCGGACCCTGGCCGAGCTCGTCGGTGCCGCCACCGACGATCCCGTCACCGAGACCGCCGGCGACGCCCGGTGGCGCCGCCGTCTGGACGGGGCGCGCCGCGCCGCCGAACGGGCCGAGCAGAGGGCCGTCAGGGCCGAGGAGCGGGTGGCCGAGCTGTCCGCCCGCCTGGAGGAGCTCGAGACCGAGGTGGCGACCTGGCGGGCGCGGGCGCGCACCGCCGAGGAGGAGGTGCGTTCCCTCACCGAGGAGCGGGCGCGGGCCGTCCGCTCCCTCAAGCAGCTCGAGGCCCGCCACCGCGACCTGGCGGCCGAACGGCGTCGACTCGACGAGCGACTCGCCGAACTCGACGGCCGGGCGCCCCGGGTGCCCGAGTTGCCCGACGGGGTCGACGCCCGCCGCCTCCGCGCCGATCTCGCCCGTCTGCGGCGTCACCTGCGCGACGTGCTGGGCGTCCTGGCCGACCTCGACGACATCGTCGAGCCGGGGGCGGTGCGCCGCCGCTCCCTCCTTCCGCCCGGCATCGTGGCCGAGACCCCCGAGGCCGCCGAGGCCCTGGTGCGGGTGCCGGGGGTGATCGTGCTCGTCGACGGCTACAACGTGACCCGCCGGGTGTGGGAGGACCGTCCTCTGGGCGAGCAGCGGGCCGAGCTGCACCGGCGCCTCGCCACTCTCGCCGCCCGCACCGGGGCCCGCTTCGAGATCGTCTGGGACGGGGTCGAGGCGGCCGGGGTGGCCGACACCGGCGACGGTGTCCGCGAGATCTTCACCGCCGCCGACGTCGAGGCCGACGACGAGATCCTCCGGCGGGCGGCGGTGCGCCTGGGTGACGCCCTAGTGGTGGCCTCCAACGACCGGCGGGTGCGCGACGGGGCCCGGGCCGTAGGGGTCGACGTGATCGCCAGCGACGACCTCCTCGGGCTCATCGGTGTCACACCCCCCTCGTAGGGTCCCGGCCATGAACCTTCCCCTCCGCCTCGTTCCCCAACCCGGCGAGCCCGCCGACCACCCGCCCCCGGCCGCCGTCGGTGGGGATCCGCAAGCCGACCCGCGCCGCCCGGTTCTCGTCATCGACTGCGACGAGTGCTGCTTCGTCGACACGCCCCGCTGCGCGGACTGTGTGGTCACCCACGTCCTGGGGGCCGGCCCCACCCGTCCCCTGGTCCTCGTCGGCGAGGAGCTCGACGCCGTCCGCCACCTCAGCGAGGCCGGCCTCGTGCCCCCGCCCCGCTTCCGGGCCCGGGGGGCGTGAGAGGGCCGGGAGCCTGCGAACATGGGCACGTGCGCAGGGTCCCCGAGGTCGCCGAGCTGGTCGAGGCCGGACGCCGGGCCGGTCTGGCGGCTGTCGGCGTGGCCACCGCCGCACCCTTCGACGAGGTCCGGGTCACCCTCGAACGGCGCCGGGCCGCCGGCTTGGCGGCCGACATGCAGTTCACCTACCGCAACCCCGCCCGGTCGACCGATCCCGCCCGCTCCCTTCCCGGCGCCCGGAGCCTGGTCGTGGGTGCCCTCTCCTTCGCCGTCCCCGACACCCCGCCACCGGCCCGTCCCGCGGGACGGGTCGCCGCCTACGCCACCGACGACCACTACGCCCGCCTCCGGGCCGCGCTCGGCTCCGTCGCCGACATCCTGGGTGGTGAGGGTTGGCGGGCGGTCGTCCTCGCCGACCAGAACGCCCTCGTCGACCGGGCCGCCGCCCACCGCGCCGGGATCGGGTGGTGGGGGCGCTCGACCAACATCCTCGTGCCCGGCGCCGGGTCCACCGTGGTGCTGGGTTCGGTCGTCACCGACGCCCCTCTCGTCGAGGTCGACCCCGAGCCCGTGGCCGACGCCTGCGGCCCGTGCCGCCGCTGTCTCGACGCCTGCCCGACGGGGGCCCTCGTGGCCCCGGGGGTTCTCGATGCCCGCCGCTGTCTGGCCTGGATCGTGCAGGCGCCGGGCATGATCGACCCCGCCTGGCGCGAGGCCCTCGGCGACCGCCTCTACGGGTGCGACGACTGCCAGGACGCCTGCCCGCCCAACCGGGTCCCGCGCGGCCGGGCCCGCCCGACGGCCCCGGGCGAACCCGACGGCCGGCGCTGGGTCGACGTGGTCGAGCTGTTGTCCTGTGACGACGAGACCCTGCTCGAGCGCTTCGGCCGGTGGTACATCGCCGGGCGCGATCCCGCCCATCTGAGGCGCAACGCCCTCGTCGTGTGCGCCAACACCGCCGAGCCCGCCCCCCGCACGAGCCCCGAGGTCGTCGCCGTCCTCGAACGCCATCTGAGCGACCCCCGGCCCCTGGTCAGAGCCCATGCCGTGTGGGCGGCCCGCCGCCTCGGACTCGACGAGCTGTGCGTCCACGCCGCCGACGATCCCGACGAGCGCGTCCGGGCCGAACTGGCCGCCGCCGTCGAGCCCCGCGCCCCGCGCCCCGTCACCGGGTCCGAGGCCGTCCCGCCGACCCCTCGGCCCGACCGACGCGCCCACTAGCCTCGGGTCCCCGTGGCCCGTCACCTCCTCGTCACCAACGACTTCCCCCCCAAGATCGGTGGCATCCAGAACTACCTCTGGGAGCTGTGGCGGCGCCTTCCCCCCGACGAGGTCCTCGTCCACACCACCCCCTACCGGGGAGCGGACGCCTTCGACGCCGAGCAGCCCTTCGAGATCGTCCGGTCACCCGAGCCGGTCCTGCTGCCCCAGCCCCTCCTGGTCCGGCGCGTGGACCGCCTCGCCCGCCGTCACGACGCCGAGCTCGTCGTCATCGACCCCGCCGTGCCCGCCGGCCTGATCGGCCCCCATCTCGAACGGCCCTACGCCGTCGTCCTCCACGGGGCCGAGGTGACCATCCCCGGCCGTCTCCCCGTCACCCGGTCCCTCCTCGGCCGGGTGCTCGAGCGCGCCGTCGGGGCGATCGCCGCCGGTGGCTATCCCGCCCTCGAGGGCGAGCGCACGGTCGGTCATCGCCTCCACACCGCCCTCGTCCCGCCCGGCGTCGACACCGACCGCTTCGCCCCCCTCGACCCGCCGGCCCGCCGAGCCGCCCGCGAGAGCCTCGGGCTCGATCCCGACGCCCGCCTGGTCGTGTCGGTCTCGCGGCTGGTGCCCCGCAAGGGCATGGACACCCTCGTGGGGGCGGCGGCCCGTCTCGCTCCCCACCACCCCGACCTCGTCGTCGCCATCGCCGGACGGGGACGCGACGAGGGCCGGCTCCGCCGCCTGATCGACGAGACCGGCGCCCCCGTGCGCCTCCTCGGTCGTGTCGACGACGCCCGCCTGCCCGCCCTCTACGCCTGTGCCGACGTGTTCGCCATGTTGTGCCGCACCCGCTGGTGGGGTCTCGAACAGGAGGGGTTCGGCATCGTGTTCCTCGAGGCCGCCGCCGCCGGGGTTCCCCAGGTGGCGGGACGCAGCGGCGGCGCCCACGAGGCCGTCGTCGACGGGGAGACGGGGCTGGTCGTCGACGACCCCGACGACGTCGAGGAGGCGGCGGCGGCCCTCGCCGTCCTGCTCGCCGACGAGTCCCGCCGGCTCGAGATGGGGCGGGCGGCACGGCGGCGGGCGGTCGAGGAGTTCTCCTACGAGGTGCTCGCCCGCCGCCTGGCCGTGGCCCTCGACGAGATGGCCCGACGGGCCCGGGAGGCCGGATGAGCGGGCGGCTGGCGACCTGGCGTCGGGCGCTCACTGTCGGCGAGGTGGCCGGGGCGGGGATCGTGCGGGCCTCGTGGTGGGGCACGGGCCTGTTCAGCGTCACCGCCCTCGTCGGCGCCGCCCTGCAGGGCGTGTGGCGCTGGCCGGCGGTGCTCGTGTCGGTCGTGCTCTTCGCCGTGGGCTGCGTGGTGTTCGTGTGGGCCTTCCTGGTCGCCGTCGAGCGGTCGCGCCACGAACTGATCGGGATCGGCGGCCTCTACTTCCTCACCGGGTCGGCCCCGGCGTCGGTGCGGCGCCACCTCATGGCCTCGCTCGGCGTCCAGATCGTGGTGGCCCTGGTGACGGCCTCGGTCCGGGTCTTCACCACCGCCGCCTTCGGAACCCTGGTGCCGATGTACGGCCTGGCCCTCGCCGGCTTGTGGGGAGCCCGCCACGGGACCTTCCCCCCGCGCCACGAGACCGGTGGGCCCGGCCCCGGAGCCGGGGGCGAGGCGCCCCCCGGGTGACGGCGAGAGGCGCCTGGTCTTGTTAGGGTCCCGGTGACCCGAGGAGGCAGGCTGCATGGTCGACCAGGCAACGGCCCGAACGACGGTGGCGGCGAGCCCCGAGCGCTGCTTCGCCGTGGCGACGGACTTCGAGAGCTATCCCGAGTGGGCCACCGACATCAAGTCGGCGCGGGTGCTGACGCGTGACCACGCCGGGCGTGCCGTCGACGTCGAGTTCCGGGCGGCCGCCATGGGGCGCTCGACGACCTACGTCCTGCGCTACTTCTACGGCGACGATCCCCTGCGCCTGGCCTGGCGTCTCCAGCGCGGCGACGTGACGCGCCGCCTCGACGGCGAATACGAGTTCCTGCCCGTGGAGGGCGACCCCGACGCCACCGAGGTCGTGTACCAGCTCGCCGTCGATCTGGCCGTGCCCCTTCCGGGCTTCGTGAAGCGGCGGGCCGAGGCCCGCATCGTGCACACGGCCCTCGACGACTTCACCCGCCGCGTCGAGGCGAGCACGGGGTGAACCCCTCCGTCGACGGCGCCGGACCCGTCGACGGTGTCGATCCCGTCGACGAGGTGCGCGAGGCGGCCGCCGAGGTCCTCGCCGGTCTGCGCCGCCTGGTCGCCGCCGTGGAACACCTCGTCGAGGACCCCGAGTCCTTCTCCCGGGTGGTCGAGTCGGGGCGGGCCCTCGTCGACGCCTTCCTGGTCGGCTTCGGCCCCATCGACGTCCCCGACGATCCGCCCGCCGGCGGACTTGAATCGGCCCCGGCGGCGTCCGATGGAGACGGGCATGCGGCTGGTCGAGGTGCACCCTGACCCCGACGGGGGACCCGGACTCGGTTTCCACCCGGTCGTGACCCTGCTCGTCGCCGAGCGGCTCGACCCCGCCACCCTGGCGGAGACGACGGGCGTGCTCGACGACCTCGCCGCCGGACGCACGCCCCGTCGCCCCTGCCGCCTCGCCGATGCCGGCGCCGGTGCCGCCCCCGGTCCCGCCGCCGACCCCGTCGACGGTCTGCCCGCCGGGGACCGGGGTGCCCTGGCCGGGGCCATCGCCGCCGTCGAGGTGGCTCTCGATGCCGGGGCCGAGCGGGTCCCGCACCCGGGGGCCCGGGCGCTGGCGGAGACCTGGCGCCTCCTGCTCGAGCGGGTCGAGGCCAGCCAGGAACGCATCCGCCGCGAGATCGGCGACCCCGACGAGCTGGCCGAGGAGCGGGAGCGGGCACGCGAGGAGTTCCATCGGGCCCGGGCCGCCGCCACCCGGCGGCCGATCACGCCCGCCGAGGACGAGCGGCTCTGCGCCCTGCACGACACGGTCACCGGCTCGGGAGGACTCGGGGGCCTCGCCCGCCGGGGTGGGCGACGCAACGGCGAGGCGGCGGCCGAGCTCGAGCGGCTCCTGGCCGAGATCGGCTACCCGACCTGGACCGCCTACCGCATGGGCGACGGCCTGACCCAGGTGTCGCCCGAGGCGGTCGCCGACGCCGAACGGGCCCGTCGTCACCTCGAGGAGATCGAGGCGGTGTGGGAGCGTTTCGCCGCCCTGGTCGCCGCCGACGACGAGCTCGTGGACCTCCTCGAGAGCCTCGACATCGCCCAACAGCGGGCCCACGAGCTGCTCGGTGCCCGCGACGGCGACCTGATCGCCCTCGACGACGTGACCCCCGACGCCCTCGACGCCGTGACGGTGGAGCGGGCCGAGGTCGCCGTCGAACTCGAGGACGCCCGCCGCCATCTCGCCGCCGTCCTGGCGGACGCCCAGATCCCCGCTGCCCCCGCCGCCGGTGACCCGGCGGCGCTGGTGGCGGCCGCCCGGGACTGGCTCGAGGTCCTGCGCCGGGCCGACGCGGCGGCGCTCGCCGCCTCCGACGAGGAGGCTGCCAGGCTCGCCTCTGCCGTCTCCGACGCCGTCGAGCGCTGGCGCGCCGACCATCTCGGTGGCCGGGCCGGTGGGGTCCCCCCGGTGCTGATCGACGCCCGCGGGCGTCCCCCGGCCGCCTGGGAGGGCGAGCTGGGCTCCCTGGTGGGTACCCGCCAGGTGGTGCTCGTCGTCGAGGGCGCCGACGAGGAGCTCCTGGCGACGGTGCGTCGCATCGTGACGACGGCCGCGGGGGCCGAGGCGGCGGCGGGGGTGGGGTGGGCCCTCGAGCTGCACACCGAGCCCGAGTCGATGGCCTCCCCCCGCGCCTAGGATCGTCCCCCCAGACCGGTCGGGCCCGTCGACCGGGGTCGTCGACGAGGGTCTCACCGTGCACTGCGGATTCGACATCGGGGGAACGAAGGTCCTGGGCGTCGCCGTCACCGACGACCCCGTCCGTCCCCAGGCCGTCCGCCGCCGGCCCACCACCTACGACGCCGGGGCCCTGGTCGACACCATCGTGGGGATGGTCGCCGACCTCGAACACGACACCGGCCAACCCTGCGAGGGGCTGGGGCTGGGCATCGCCGGCATCGTCGACCGCCAGGGCACCCTGCGCTACTCGCCCAACATCCCCGGGGTCGTCGACCTGCCCATCCGTCGCCTCCTCGTCGAGGCCCTCGAGCGGCCCGTCGTGGTCGAAAACGACGCCACCGCCGCCACCTGGGCCGAGGCCACGCTGGGGGCGGGACAGGGCAGCGACCACGTCGCCTTCGTCGCTTTGGGCACCGGGATCGGCACCGGTTTCGTCGTCGACGGTCGCCTCCTGCGGGGCTGGAACGGCTTCGCCGGTGAATCGGGCCACATGACCGTCGACAAGGACGGCCCCCTCCACATCACCGGGGCCCCCGGCCCGTGGGAGTACTTCGCCTCGGGCAACGGTCTGGGACGCATGGCCCGGGAGGCGGCAGCGGCGGGGGGACTGGGAGCCGTCCGGGAGGCCGCGGGTTCGGTCGACGCCATCCGTGGCGAACACGTCCACCACGCCGTCGTCGAAGGCGACGCCGAGGCCCTCGAACTGGTTCGGGCCTTCGCCCGTGAGGTGGCGGTGGGCGTGGCCAACCTGGTCCACGTCCTCGACCCCGAGGTCGTCGTGATCGGGGGCGGCCTGGTCGAGATGGGATCGGTGCTCGTCGACGCCGTCCGTGACCACACCCACGAGCTGGTCCTGGGCGGTCCCCACCGCCCCCGCCCCGAGGTGGTCGGGGCCCGCCTGGGTAGCCGGGCCGGGGCGTTGGGGTCGGCTCTCCTCGTCGCGGCCGAACTCGGTGGCGGTCCGAGCCCGCACTAGCCTGCGGCCATGGAGTTCCGCCGGATCACCTCCCTGCCGCCCTACGTCTTCACCATCATCGACTCCCTCAAGGTGCAGGCGCGCCGGGCCGGCGAGGACGTCATCGATCTCGGCTTCGGGAATCCCGATCTCCCCTCACCGGAGGTCGCCGTCGCCAAGCTCTGCGAGGCGGCCCGCAATCCCCGCAACCACCGCTACTCGGCCAGCCGCGGCATCCCCAAGCTCCGGGCGGCCGTCGCCGACCTGTACCGGCGCCGCTTCGGCGTCGACCTCGACCCCGAGACCGAGGTCATCAACACCATCGGGGCCAAGGAGGGCTTCAGCCACCTCATGTGGGTGCTGCTCCAGCCCGGCGACGCCGTGCTCGTACCCAGCCCCTCGTACCCGATCCACCTCTACGCCCCCCTGTTCGCCGGCGCCGAGGTGCGCGAGATGCCCCTGGGCACCGACGCCGACTTCTTCGAGACGCTCCGGGAGCGTTTCGAGTACTCCTGGCCCCGGCCCCGGGTGATCGTGCTGTCCTTCCCCCACAACCCCACCACCACCTGCGTCGACCTCGACTTCTTCGCCAAGGTGGTCGACTTCGCCCGCGAACGCGAGGTCGTCGTCGTCCACGACTTCGCCTACGCCGACCTGGGTTTCGACGGCTACGAGCCGCCCTCGATCCTCCAGGTCGAGGGTGCCCGCGAGGTCGCCGTCGAGCTCTACTCGATGACCAAGAGCTTCTCCATGGCGGGCTGGCGGGTGGCCTTCATGGTCGGCAACGCCGAGGTGGTGGCGGCTCTGGCCAAGCTCAAGTCCTACCTCGACTACGGCACCTTCCAGCCCGTGCAGATCGCCGCCACCGTCACCTTGAACGAGGCGGCCGAGCACCCCAAGGCGGTCCGGGAGGTCTACCAGTCCCGCCGCGACACCCTGTGCGCCGGCCTGAACCGCATCGGCTGGGAGGTCGAGCCCCCGGCGGGCACCATGTTCGTGTGGGCTCCCATCCCCGAGGCCTACCGCGAGATGGGCTCGGTCGACTTCGCTTCCATGCTGGTGAGGGAGGCACGGGTGGCCGTCTCGCCCGGTGTCGGCTTCGGGCCCGGCGGTGAGGGCCACGTGCGCTTCGCCCTCATCGAGAACGAGCAGCGCACGAACCAGGCCGTCCGCAACCTGCGCCGGGCCCTCGACCGGCTCTGACCCCCCGCCCGAGGGGGTCGGCGACGGTCCCCGGTCCCCGGCTCAGTCCTCCTCGGCCCAGTCGCGGGCACGTTCGACCGCCCGCCGCCAGCGTCGGTGCAGGGCGTCGGCGGCCGCCCGGTCGGCACCGGGGGTGAAGGTCCGGTCGGGCCGCCACAGCTCGGCGATCTCCGCCGTGGACGACCACACGCCCTCGGCGAGGCCGGCCAGGTAGGCGGCACCGAGCGCCGTCGTCTCCTGTACGGCGGCGCGGATGACGGGGACACCGAGCTGGTCGGCCTGGATGGCCAGGAGGAGGTCCATGACCGAGGCGCCCCCGTCGACACGCAGGTCCCGCACCCCGGTGCCGGCGGCGCTGGCCATGGCGTCGACGACGTCGCGGGTCTGCAGGGCGATCGACTCGACGGTGGCCCGGGCGATCTCGGCCCGTCCCGTGCCCCGGGTGATGCCGACGATGGTGCCGCGAGCCCGAGGGTCCCACCAGGGGCTGCCGAGACCGGTGAGAGCGGGCACGAAGACCACCCCGCCCGTGTCGTCGACGGAGGCCGCCAGGGGTCCGATCTCGGCCGCCTCGTCGATGATGCCGAGGCCGTCACGGAGCCACTGGATGGCGGCGCCGGTCACGAAGACCGCCCCCTCGTAGGCGTACACGGCGGGCTCGTCGTCGCCGAGGGACCAGGCCACGGTGGTGAGCAGGCCCTCGACCGGTTCGGGACAGCGCGTGCCGACGTTCATGAGCACGAAGGAGCCGGTGCCGTAGGTGTTCTTGGCCTGGCCGGGCTCGAAGCAGGCCTGGCCGAACAAAGCGGCCTGCTGGTCGCCCGCCACCCCGCTGATGGGCGTTCCGGCCGGGACGGGCAGACCGTCGGCGGTGGTGGCGAAACGGCCCGACGAAGGGCGCACCTCGGGCAGGCAGTGGGTGGGGACGCCCAGGAGCTCGCACAGGGCGGGCGACCAGTCGAGCGTCCCGATGTCGTAGAGCAGGGTGCGACTGGCGTTGGAGACGTCGGTGACATGGGCGCGACCCCCGCTGAGCTTCCAGATCAGCCAGGAGTCGATGGTCCCGAAGGCGCAGTCCGCATCGGGTTCGACCCCGCCGTGGGTGAAGAGCCATTCGAGCTTGGTGCCCGAGAAGTAGGGGTCGAGCACGAGGCCGGTCCGGCGCCGGACCTCGTCGAGGTGGCCGGCGGCGGCGAGCTCCTCGCAGCGGGCGCTGGTGCGCCGGTCCTGCCAGACGATGGCGCGGTGACGGGGCCGTCCGTCACGGCGGTCCCACACCACGACCGTCTCGCGCTGGTCGGTGATGCCGATGGCCACGACGGGCTCCTCGAGGGGGGCCACGACCTCGGCCAGGGTGGCGAGGACCGCCTCCCAGATCTCCTCGGGGTCGTGCTCGACCCAGCCGGGTCGGGGGAAGTGCTGGGTGAACTCCCGGTAGGCCGTGCCCCGCCAGGTTCCCGTCTCGTCGACGGCGAAGGAGCGCACACCCGTGGTGCCGGCGTCGATGGCGATGATGATGCCCATGGGCGCCGACACTAGTGGCCGGCGATGGCGGCGCCGGGTGCCCGCCGGCGGTCACCGGGGAGGCGGCGAGTCCCCGGACGGCCTTGGCTAGCATGCGGGCTCCGCCCGCGAGACGAGGAGCAGCAGACGTGCGCGTCGGTGTCCTGACCGGTGGGGGAGACTGCCCGGGGCTCAACGCCGTCATCCGGGCCGTGGTCCGCAAGGCCGAGCGGGTCTACGGGGACCGGGTGGTGGGATTCCTCGACGGCTGGCTCGGGGTCCTCGAGGACCGCTTCATCACCCTCGACGTCGAACGGTGCCGGGGGCTGCTGCCGCGGGGCGGGACGATACTGGGGACGAGCCGCTACCAGCCCTTCATGTTCGACGACGGGATGGACCGGGTCCACGCCACCCTCGAGCGGCGGGGCATCGACGCCCTCATCTGCATCGGCGGCGAGGGAACCCTCTCGGTCACCGAGAAGGTGGGCCGGCGGGGGGTGCGGGTGGTCGGCGTCCCCAAGACCATCGACAACGACATCGCCGGGACCGAGCGCACCTTCGGCTTCGACACCGCCGTCGCCATCGCCACCGAGGCCATCGACCGGCTCCACACCACCGCCGAGTCCCACAACCGGGTGATGGTGGTGGAGGTCATGGGTCGCAACGTGGGCCACATCGCCACCTGGGCCGGGCTGGCGGGGGGCGCCACCATGACCCTGGTGCCCGAACGCCCCTTCGACATCGACGAGGTGTGTGCCTCCCTGCGCCGGCGCCACGAGAGGGGCCGCTACGCCTCGATCGTGGTGGTCGCCGAGGGGGCCCGCCCCCGGGAGGGGACGATCGAGGTGCCCGAACCGGCCGTGGACCGCTACGGGCACCGCCGTCTGGGGGGTATCGCCAACATCGTCGCCGCCGAGATCGAGCGCCGGACGGGGTTCGAGACCCGGGTGACGATCCTCGGTCACGTCCAACGGGGCGGGTCGCCCACCGCCTTCGACCGGGTGCTGTCGACCCGCTTCGGGGTGGCGGCCATCGACGCCGTCCACGACGGGGCCTTCGGCACCATGGTGGCTCTGGAGTGCGGGGTGATCGTCCGCAAGCCCCTCGCCGAGTGCGTGTCGGAGATCAAGACCGTCAGCCCCGAGTTCCTCGACACGGCGTCGGTCTTCTTCGCCTGATCGGTGCCCATCGCCCGGGCCCGGGGTGAGGGCCCCCGGGGGAGGGGCGAGCGGGGATCAGGGTGTGGTCGTCGTGGTGTCGGGAGTGGTGCCCGGGGAGCTCGTCGTCGACGCGGGAGCGGTGGTCGTGGTCGTCGTGGCCGGGACGAAATCCGGATCGAAGAGGGGGAAGTCGTCACGCCGCAGGGGCTCGTCGGGTTCGGCGTCCCCCCGGTCGGTGGGGATGGCGACGGCCTCGCCGTTGATGTGGAGGCGGACGGCCTCGACCCCCTCGTGCTCGGTCGCCGACCACACGAGTTGGGCGGCGACGGGCTTGAGCGGCACCTGGAGGGGTTCGGTGATGGGCTCGCCCTCGGGGGTGAGGGCCACGATGTCGATGGTGGCGATGCCCGCCGTGTCGACGGTGGCATCGAGGAGCTGGAACTCGAAGAGGCTCGACACCAGGCCGTTGGCGGTTTCGTCCTCGGTCACGCTCCCCTCACCGAAGAGGGGCATGAGGGCCGTGGCGAGGTCGGCGCCGAAGGGCACCTCGCGGGTGACGGGCTCGACCACCTGGCGATCGGAGTCGGGAAGCTGGCGCAGGAGGTAGACGGTGACGGTCTCGGTGACGGGCGTCGGCACCGTGGTGGTCGTGGTGGTCGTGCCGTCGCTGCGCAAGGACTCGGGGAGGCGGTCCTGGTCGATGACCTCGGCGTGCTCGTCGGTGGGGACGCTGCAGGCGGCCCCCATCAGGACGAGGGCGACGGCGAGGGCACCGAGGCGGCGTCGCCGTCGCGGTCGGGAGTCGGGACGGTGCCGGCATCGCCCCGACTCGGGGCGGATCTCGCACGGGTGGCGGTGGTCGGAGGTCATGGCGTGTCGTCCCGGTCGGAGGTCTCGCCCACGGGCAGCTCGATCACGAAGCGGGCACCGGAGAGGCCGTCGGGGCGGGGCTCGGTCCAGATGCGTCCCCCGTGCAGGCCGACGTGCTCGGCCACCAGCGACAGGCCCAGCCCCGTGCCGGTGTCGACACCGCGTCGGCCGCCGGCGGCCCCCCGCGAGAAGCGGTCGAAGACCCGGAGGCGCTCGTCGGCGGGGATGCCCGGTCCGTGGTCCTCGACCACGATGCGGTAGATCCCGCCCCCCGGGCCCGGTTCGGCGTCGAGGGTGATGGTCACCGGCGGTGCCCCGTACTTGGTGGCGTTGTCGAGGAGGTTGGCGAGGACCTGGGCCAGGCGCCGCTTGTCGGCGAGCACCACCAGATCCTCGGCCGTGTCGGTGACGATCACCCGGGCGTCGGGCGTGGTGCTGTGGGCGACCGCCTGGCGGACGAACTCCGACAAGAGGACCGGTTCGGCGTCGAGGGCGGCGGTACCGACGTCGTAGCGGCTGATCTCCAGGAGGTCCTGCACCAGTTGCTGGAAGCGGGAGATGTCGGCGTCGAGGAGGTCGAGGGCGGTCTGGCTGCGCGGGGGCAGCTCGTCGTAGGAGTTGCGCAGGACCTCGAGGCTGGCGGTCAGGGTCATGAGGGGGGAGCGCAGCTCGTGGCTGACGGCGGAGGCGAAGCGGGCGTCGCGTTCGATGCGGTCCTCGAGAGCCCGGGCCATCTCGTTGAAGGAGGCGACCAGGGCGGCGAGGTCGGCGTCGGCGGGCGGGTCGAGACGGGTGTCGAGCTCGCCGGCGGCGAGCGACTCGGCGGCCGCCCGCACCTCGCCCAGGGGGGCGAGGGTGCGCCGCGAGGCCCAGATCCCCAGGAAGGCCGACAGGAGCGTGGTGGCGGCGGCCACCGAGAACACGATGAGGGCCAGGGAGGAGAGGGTCGACTCGACGTCGTCGAGGAGGAGGGCCTCGAAGTAGGTGGCGTCGAAGTTGGGGATCGGCAGGCCGGTGACGATGGCGGGACGGCCCCGCAGGGTGGTCCGCATGCGGGCGGCCTGGTCGGCGGAGGTCAAGGCGAGCAGCTCGCCGGGGACGTCGTCCTGGTTGAAGGTCTGGGGGTCGCGGGCGATCCAGGTGTTGCCGAAGCGCAGGAGGGGGAAGCTGCCGTCGGCGGTGGCGAGGGACTCGATGACGCGTGTCAGGCCCTGCTCGTCGATGTCGGGGGTGAGCTGGTTACGCACCCGGCGCCCGTTGGAGATGGCCACGGCGAAGGCGGTGTCCTCGCGCTCGGCCACCAGGCTCTGGCGGGTCAGAGCGAGGGTGGCCAGGGCCAAGGTGACCGACAAGATGAGGCCGCCCAGGGCGAAGGCCACCGTCACCCGGGCCCGGAGCCCCAGCCGGGCCAGGCGCCGCGGACCGGGTCGCAGGGTCGCCGTCACGTCTGGAGCTTGTACCCGAGACCCCGGACGGTGACGACGTGGCGCGGATGGGCGGGATCGGACTCGATCTTGGTGCGGAGGCGTCGGATGTGGACGTCGACGAGGCGCCCGTCACCGAAGTAGCCGTACCCCCAGACCCGCTCGAGGAGCACCTCGCGCGACAGGACCCGCCCGGGATGGCTGGCGAGCTCGACCAGGAGCCGGAACTCGGTCTTGGTGAGATGGACCTCCTCCCCGCCCACCCGCACGACCCCCTCTTCGGGGATGATCTCGAGATCGTCGAAGACCAGGTGGCGGGTGGCGGAGTCGCTCGAGCGGACCCGCCGCAGCAGAGCCCGGATGCGCGCCGAGAGCTCCTTGGGGGCGAAGGGCTTGGTGAGGTAGTCGTCGGCGCCGGCCTCCAGACCGGCGACGACGTCGTGGGTGTCGGCGCGGGCGGTCACCATCACGATGGGGACGTCGCTCACCCGGCGGATCGAACGACACACGTCGAAGCCGTCGATGCCGGGGAGCATGATGTCGATGAGGACGACGTCGGCGGGTTCGCGGGTGAACGCCTGCAGGGCGTCCTCGCCCGAGGCCGCTTCGACCACCTCCCAGCCCTCGTCCTCGAGGGCCAGCTTGACGGCCGTGCGGATTCTCTCGTCGTCCTCGACGGTCAGGATGCGTGTTCCCACGGGGACCATCGTGCCAGAGATCGCCCCCGCTGCGACGCCACCGCCGGGTCGGGCCCGTGGGGCCCGAGGGCGTGGTCCTCAGGCTTCGTGGACGCCGGCGGTCTCGAGCAGGGTCGACAGCTCCTCGAAGATGCCGGGTGTGGCGGCCACGATGGCGCCGCCGGCCTGGCTGCGGTCGAGCACCCGCGCCCCGGCCTCTGCGGCGATGAGGGCGCC